>DASXRW010000358.1:0-5747 GCA_036506355.1 Burkholderiales bacterium | reverse complement strand
CTTTTCTTTCGCGTGACGTCCGTCTTCCTGCTGCTCTTTGCAGTCCAGCTCATCATCTACGCGTTTCACGAGGCGACGGAAGCCAATCTGCTGCCGCTCGATAACGCGTATTGGCATCTCGCCACCGAGCCCTACGGGCCGGAAGGCGAGTACGGCGCGCTCCTGACCTATGCCCTAGTGCTCGTGCCCGCCGCATGGCTCGCCATCTCGGCGATGAAGGTGCGCGCCTTGAAGTTCCGCTCGGCACGCGCCTGAACTAAACGCTTACGCCAGCCAGCGGCGTCCCGCCGCAAGCCAGCTCGATGCA
The DNA here is from genome assembly GCA_036506355.1 of Burkholderiales bacterium. Classification (GTDB taxonomy): domain Bacteria; phylum Pseudomonadota; class Gammaproteobacteria; order Burkholderiales; family SG8-39; genus SCGC-AG-212-J23. The sequence continues at coordinate 5,440 of DASXRW010000358.1, read as the reverse complement.
TATCCGAAAAGGAGCTGGCTGGAATGCGGTTGACAGACGAAGAACCACGCGCCGATACCCTGGTCGCCGCGCTGATCTATCTCATGACCCACTATGCGCGCACCGGCTGCCCACGGCTTGCGGTTTGCGTTGCGCGCCACCTGCAATGCCTCGCTGTGCATTCCGATGCGTCGCCGGTGGTGCGCGATACCTGCGCCAGCCTGCATGGCGCGTGGGGTGCCGCCGCTACGCCCGAAACGGCAGAGCGGCGGTCGACACACTGACTCTCTTTCCGACCAACCAAGGGAACCGATGAAAAAAACCTTCACCGCGCTCGCCATCGCCGCGGCCTTCGTGCCACTCGGGGCACGCGCGCAGACCACCGATCAGAAGATCGAGGCCTTGCAACAGGAAATCGACCGGCTGAAGGCCGACGTATCCCGTATGCGAAGCGACCCGAACGCGGCCAGCGGTCGGCGTCTGGGCGAAGGAGCGACGTCGATATTCGGTTACGGCGAATTCAATTACAACCGGTTTCGCGACAGCGAGCGCACCACGCGCGCAGACCTCCGGCGTTTCGTGATCGGCTTCGGCCATAGCTTCAACGATCGATTGAGCTTCAACTCGGAGCTCGAACTCGAGCACGCCGTCGTGAGCCACGATGATGAGGGCGAAGTCGAGATGGAGCAGGCCTACGTCAATTACCAGTTCAGCGATGCCCTCAACGTGAAGGGCGGGCTGTTTCTGATACCTCTGGGGATCCTCAACCTGACGCACGAGCCGCCGACCTATTACGGCGTCGAGCGCAACGAAGTCGAGACGCGCATCATCCCGACGACTTGGCGCGAGCTCGGCCTGGGAGTCCATGGTCTTCTCGGTAACGGATTGAAGTACGACGTCGGCCTCACCACCGGCTTCAACTCCGGCAAGCTGGATGATCCCAACACCGGCATTCGCAGCGGCCATCAGGAGGGCCAGCTGGCCGACGCGAAGGATCTCTCGGTGTATGGCGCCCTCAATTACCAGAGGCCCGGCTTGCTGCTGGGCGGCGGCGTGTTCACCGGCGATACCGGACAGAACGGCCAGGCGAGCGCGGCCCTCAAAGGCGTGGCCGCGAAGCTCACTCTGTGGGATGTGCACGCCAAGTACAGCGTGGCAGGCTGGGACCTGCAGGCGCTCTATGCTGCCGGCCGGCTGGGCGATGCGGACAAGCTCAATGCGGTCACCGGCACGTTCGCCGCGCCCAAGTCGCTCAAGGGCTGGTACGGTCAGGCTGCCTACCATATCTACCGGCGCGGAGATTTCGACATCGCGCCTTTTGTCAGACTGGAGCGTTTCGAGATCCGGCAGCAGGAAGACGCAGCGCTTGGGCTGCTCCAGGATCCAAACAACCTGGAGCGGGTCCGCACGATCGGCGTCAACTTCTACTTGCATCCGCAGGTGGTCGTGAAGGCCGACATCCAGCGCTACAACGTCGACCATACCAAGGATCGTCTGAACCTCGGGCTCGGATACATGTTCTAGAACTATGCGCAGCTTCGACGCGAGCCGGTGGGCGCCGATCGCGCTGGTATGCGCCGCGGCGCCCGTGCACGCGACGCAGTACCTCACGGTGGAGCAGGCGCAACGCGCGCTTTTCCCGGAGGCGGATGCGTTCGCCTTCGCTCCCATTCGTCTCACGCCCGAGCTGCGCGCGCGGCTGGAGGCAGAATCCGGCGTGGCATCGCGTGCCAGCGAGCAACGCGTGTGGCAGGCGAGCCGCAATGGGCAGCGCCTGGGCTCTCTCATGGTCGACGAGGTCATCGGCAAGCACGAGCTGATCACCTACGCCGTGGCCATCACGGCGGACGGCGCTATCCGAGGCCTTGAAGTTCTGGATTACCGAGAATCGCGCGGCGGCGAGGTGCGCGACCCGCGCTGGCGCGCGCAGTTCACCGGTAAGCGCCGCGGCGCGCCTTTGCGGCTCGACCAGGACATCCAGAACCTGAGCGGCGCCACGCTTTCATGCAGGCATATCACCGAGGGCGTGCGACGGCTACTCGCGCTGCACGCCGTCGCTGCGCGATGATTTCGCGCGCGCGGCTGCTGCTCGGGACGCTGGTGTCGATCCGGGCCGATTGCTCCGAGGACCTGCTGGCCGCCGCCTTCGCGGCGATCGAGCGTGTCCACCACCTCATGAACGTGCATTCCAGCGACGGCGATCTCGCCCATATCAACCGCGAGGCACATCGTCGCTCGGTCAGCGTGGATCCTTGGACCTTCGACGTGCTGAAGAAGGCGCGTGCGGTAAGCGAGGCGAGCGACGGCGCGTTCGACATTACGCTCGGCCAGTTCGGCGCGTGCTTTGCCGACGTCGAACTGCTCGCCGTCAACCGGGTGCGGCTCCGCCGCCGCGCCCGCCTCGACCTGAGCGGCATCGCCAAAGGCTTCGCCGTCGATCGCGCCGTCGAAGCCTTGCGTCGCGGCGGCGCTCGCTCGGGCAGTGTCAACGCGGGCGGCGATCTTCGCGTATTCGGCAAACGCCAAACGGTGCGTGTGCGCCTCCCCGGCGCGCCGCAACTTTCGCTCGCGCTTCCGCTCGTGCGGGAAGCGGCGTTCGCGACCTCGGGCCGCTACTACGGCTCGCATTGCCATGACCCTCTTACAGGCGCCGAGGTCGGCGGTAGCTGGAGCGTCACGGTCTGTGCGAAAAGTTGCGTGGTGGCGGACGCCCTGACCAAAGCTGTTGCGATCGCCGGGCCGCTTCCCGGATTGCTCAGGCGCTTCCAAGCGCGCGCCTTCGCGATCGATGGCCAGGGTAACCTGCATGCGCCTCGCGGCTAGCTTGCGTCGGGTAATCATCCTGTGAATCGGCTGCATCCGGCGCACCGGGTAGTGCTCTACGCCGCGCTGAGCGTGTTGTTGGCGAGCGGCTTGGCCTGGGAAGCAATGAGCCCGGGCACGGCCGCATCGCTCGTGATGAAGATCCACGGCGCCGCGGGGATGCTAACCCTGGTGCTGCTGGGAACCCTGTTCGCGCAGCACGTGCCTGCAGGCTGGACCTCGAACAAGAACCGGAACTCCGGTGCCCTCCTGGTCGCTGGGCTGACCTGGCTCGCGCTGAGCGGCTACCTGCTCTATTACGCCGGCAGCGAATCGCTGCGTTGGTACGCGGCGCAGAGCCATCTCTGGGTGGGGATCGCGGCGTGCACGATCGTCGGCTTGCACATCAGGCGATCTGCGCTAACCTAGGCGCAGGAGGAGACCCCGCATGAAAAGCACCGCCCGCGTCGTTGCCGCGGCACTGCTCGCCTTTTGCACCGGCGCGCTCGGCCAAGCCTGGCCGGCGAAACCGATCAAGTACATTGTGCCCTTCGCGCCGGGCGGCACCACCGACGTTCTCGGCCGCATGGTGGCGGCGGGCCTCGCGCCGGTGCTCGGCCAGCCGGTGGTGGTGGAGAACAAGCCCGGACAGGCGGGCTCGGTCGGCGCGGCGGAGCTGGCGCGCGCCGCGCCCGATGGCTACACCGTAGGCGGCGGCACGATCAGCTCGCACGCGATCAACGTGAGCCTCTATGCCAGCCTGCCCTACGATCCGCTCAAGGATTTCGCGCCGATCACCATGCTGGCGACGCTGCCGAACATGCTGATCGTGCACCCGAGCCTCAAAGAGTGGTGAAGGAGTCCGGCGCGAAAGTCGACTGACGGTGCTCCTCGCCCGCGAACTCATCGCGCTACACGAGGCGCCGCGCGAGATAGCGCCCTTTAGCGAGCGCTATCCGGGCCTGACCGCTGAGGCCGGCTACGAAGCGGCCCGCGCTCTTCACGAGCATCGCCTCGCGGCAGGCTGGCGGCCGGTCGGACGCAAGATCGGCTTCACCAACCGTACGATCTGGCCACGTTACGGCGTCTATGAGCCGATCTGGGGGACAGTTTACGACCGCACGATGAGCCGGGCCGTCGAGAATCGCGCGCGCGTGCAGCTCGAGGGATTGGTGAACCCGCGCATCGAACCGGAAATCTGCTTCGGCCTGCGCGCCGCGCCCAACGCCCAGCCGCTCGTCGAGTGCATCGAATGGATGGCCCACGCCGTGGAAATCGTGCAATGCCATCACCCGGCCTGGAAGCTCACGCTTGCGGACTCGACCGCCAATAATGGCCTCCACGGGCGCCTGGTCATCGGTACTCCGGCGCCGCTGCCCGCCGATGCCGAGCAATTGCTGGCACGCGTGGCGGTGCAGCTCTTCCGAGGCGAGGAGCTCGTCGACACAGGCGTGGGCGCGAACGTGCTCGGCAGCCCGCTCGCGGCGCTCGCGCATCTCGTCGGCGTGCTCGCGAAGCAGCCTGGCGCGCCCGCACTCGCCGCCGGAGAAATCGTCACCACCGGCGTCATCACCGATGCTCATCCGGTGGCACCGGGCGAGCTATGGCGCACGCGCATCGCCGGACTGCCGCTCGCCGGCCTGACGATCGAGTTCGCGTGAGACCGCTCGAAGGCATCACGGTCGTGGCGCTCGAGCAAGTGATCGCCGGGCCGTTCGCGACGCGCCAGCTCGCCGAGCTCGGCGCGCGCGTCATCAAGATCGAGCGTCCCGGCAGCGGCGATTCGGCCCGCGCTTACGACCGCACGGTGAAGGGCCAATCTTCGCACTTCGTCTGGACCAACCGCTCGAAGGAGAGCCTCGCGCTCGACATCAAGCACCCCGCGGCGGCGCGCATCCTTGAAAAGCTGCTGGCGCGCGCCGATGTGTTCGTCCAGAACCTCGCCCCCGGCGCCGTCGAGCGCCTGGGGCTTGGCGCAGAAGCGCTGCGCGCACGCCATCCGCGGCTCGTGTGGTGCGGCATATCCGGCTACGGCCCGAGCGGTCCTTACGCGGGCAAGAAGGCCTACGACCTGCTGGTGCAGTGCGAAGCAGGATTGCTTTCGGTCACCGGCACGGCCGATGCGCCGAGCAAGGCGGGGATCCCGGTCGCGGACATCGCCGCCGGGATGTACGCCTTCTCCTCGATTCTCGCGGCGCTGCTGCGTCGTGAACGAACCGGCGAGGGAGCGACGCTCGACATCACCATGTTCGAAGCGCTCGGCGAGTGGATGGGCTTTCCCGCGTATTTCACCGCGTATGGCGGCGCCGCCCCGCCGCGCTCCGGCGCGCACCACGCCACCATCGTGCCGTACGGCCCGTTTCGCGCGGGCGACGGTGGCAGCGTTTTCCTGAGCGTGCAGAACGAGCGCGAATTCGCCCGCTTCTGCGAAATCGTGCTGGCCGACGCGGCGCTCGCGACCGACCCGCGCTTCGCCACCAGCCCGGCGCGCTTTGCCAACCGGGCGGCGCTGCATGCCGAGATCGAGCGCGTATTTTCGACGCTGACCGCTGACCAGGCGGTCAAAAGGCTCGAGGCGGCGGACATCGCGAACGCTCGCTTGAATGGCATGAACGAGTTCTGGCGCCATCCGCAGCTCACCGCGCGCTCGCGCTGGGCG
>DASXRW010000357.1:0-2914 GCA_036506355.1 Burkholderiales bacterium | reverse complement strand
CCGCCGTGGAAGAGCGCCGGATGCGCCTTGCGCACGGCGAGTCCTTGGCGGATGACGTGCAGCTTGGCGCGGCCGTCGGATAGATTCGCCAGCAGCTCGGCGGGTTTGGGCGGGCGCTTTTCCAACTCGGCGAGAAATCGGTGCCTGACCCCGAATTCGACCGGCCGGCGATTGTCCGGGTCGACCAGGCTGAAGTCCCAGAGCTCGGTGCCCTGGTAGTAGTCGGGCACGCCCGGCGACGCCACCTTCACCAGCGCCTGCGCGAGGCTCACCAGCAGACCGAGGTGAGCAATACGGGGCAGCGCGTCGTTCAATTCCTTCTGGAAGAGCGCGCTCGCCAGCGACTCAGTGACGAAGCGCTCGAGCGCGGCCTCGTACTCGGTGTCGGGATTGATCCAGCTCGTGCGCAGCTTGGCTTCGCGCGCCGACTTCAGCATGTACGCCTTGAGCCGTTCGGCATCGGCCGGCCAGACCGCGATCAGCGCCTGGTAGAAGTGGTATTCGTCGGCGCGCGAAGGCGCGCTCTCGCCGTGCACCTCGCTGCGATGGCTGCGGTTGATCATGCTCCAGCGCCGCAGCCACAGCCGCCAGCTCGACGCGAGCTCGGAGAGCACCGCGAGCCGCGCGCGCGCATCCTCGGAGCGCTTGGTGTCGTGCGTCGAGCTGCCGAGCATGGTGGTCGGCCAGCGCCGCGCCCGGTCTTCGCTCGCGGCGTGGAACGCCTTCAACGAAAGCCCAAAGTGCGCGGGATGCCCGCCCACCTCGTTGAGCGCGATGAATCGGGTGTAGCGATAGAACGCGGTGTCCTCGACGCCCTTCGCCACCACCGGCGCGGTGAACTGCTGGAAGCGCATCGCGAAGCGCAGCATCTCCTGGCGGCGCAACCCTTTGGGCGGAGCGGCATCGAGCGTGAGGACTCCATGTACAAAATCAAAAACGCTGGGATCAGCCACCCGGCTGCCGCGCTTTGCCGCCCGCACGGCCCAGTCGATCCATTTGCGGTCCGTATCGGAGACCCCGCGGGCGCTGACGTAGGAGCGGTATACCGGGAAGCGCGCCGCGATCTCGGCGAGCGCCTTGGAGAGGCCGCTCGCCGTGAAGTCGCGCGTGAAGCGGTTGCCGGCGGCGATGCGCGCGAGCCAGTTCGACAGCATCAAGAGCTCGGCCGCGAGCGTCGTATTCATGATGAGTTGGCGGCTCGCGATCGAGATTTCCTCGAACGTCGCGCGCTCGCCGGTGAAGCGCTGGTAGACGCGGTCGAAGTGCGCTTCGGCGTCCTTGTCGATGAAGACGCCGGAGAGCACGTTGACGAAGCGGTAGCCGGTGGTGCCGTGGATCGGCCAGTCCTCGGGCAGGTGCTCGTAGTCGGCGAGGATCTTCTCCACCACGATCCACGGGCGCACGAAGGTCTCGTTCAGCCGCTCGAGGTATTCGCGCGGATCGGCCAGCCCATCGGGATGGTCGATGCGCAGCCCATCGATCGAGCCGCGCCGCGCGAGCCGGCAGATGAGGCCGTGCGTCGCCTCGAACACCGTTTTGTCCTCGACGCGGATGCCGGCCAGATCCGTAATTTCAAAAAAGCGGCGGTAGTTGATCTCATCCGACGCGACGCGCCAATAAGCCAGCCGATAGGGCTGGCGCTCGAGCAGCCGGTGCAGCGCCATCGGATCCTTGATCGGCCGCAGATTGCGCGTGGTCTTCGGATTCAGCGGGAAACGATGGTCGAAGTAGCGCACGCTCCAGCGCCCGCCTTTGTTCTCCAGCTTGAGCTCGCCCGCTTCCAGTGCCTCGCCGTAATGCTTGCCCAGCACGGGAAGCAGCAATTTCCCGCGGCTCCAGTCGATGTCGAAGTAGCGCGCGTAAGGCGAGGCGCGGCCTTTCTCGAGCACGTCGAGCCACCACGCGTTGTCGGCGTGCAGCACGCCCATGTGGTTGGGCACGAGGTCGGGCACCAAGCCCATGCCCTGCTCGCGCAGCGTATCGATCAGCTTGCGAAGCTCGGCCTCGGTGCCGATCTCCGGGTTTACGGCGTTGTGGTCGATGATGTCGTAGCCGTGCGTGCTGCCGGGGCGCGCTTTCAGGAACGGCGATGCATAGAGGTGGCTCACGCCGAGCCGCGCGAGATACGGCACGAGCTTGATCGCGTCGGCGAAGCGGAACTTGGCGTGGAACTGGAAGCGGTAGGTCGCGTGGGGCACGCGCTGTGGACGGCCTCGCCCCATTTTGAAAATGAGGCTGCGCTCGGCCATCACCTCGGCCGTGGCGGCCACCCGCGGGTTCGAGGGCCAGCTTTCTAAAAGCAAAGGCAGCTTGCGCCGCCAGTTCGGATGCTGCTCGACCGTGCCGGGCAGGTTCGCCTGCTCGAGGACTTCGAGCATGTCCTCGGGCTGCACCAGCGCGATCTGGCACGGCGTGCGCGCGATGTAGGCGTGCGCCGAGCGCGCGCTGCGGTCCAGGCCTGCCTGCTCCAGTTTCGCCACGTCGGCGCGCCGCAGCTCGCGCTCCTTCTTCGCATCCACTGTCAGCCCGAGGCGGTCGCGCAGGTCGAGGTCGTGCTCCGCCCAGTAGCCGCGCCAGGTCGGCAGGTCGTGCGTGCTGACGCAGACCAGCGCGTCGCGCGGATAGGCGGCGGGCGGGGCGAGCTCGCCGTCCGGCTGTTTCTCAAAAAATAGCGGCCGGTAGGAAAGCACACCAGCCGCATTGAGCTTCGCGCGCAGATCCGCCGAGACCGTGCCCAGATCCTCACCCACTACGAGGCACTGCCGGCGACGGCTCTCGGCCGCCAGCACCGCGAGCAGGTCATCCACCGGGTAATGCACGTAGCCGCCGGCATCGGGCTTGGCGCCGCGTGGGATCCACCAGAGGCGCGAGAGCGCCATGACATGATCCATGCGCAGCGCACCGCCGGCCGGCA
>DASXRW010000356.1:0-5463 GCA_036506355.1 Burkholderiales bacterium | reverse complement strand
TCAATAAACCGGCGGGTCGAGTCGCCGCGCGCCATTGAAGCGCGCGCGCCAGTACGGGCTATTTACGCTTTCGACTCGCACGCGCTGACCGGGGCGGGGCGCGTGCACGAAATTGCCGTCGCCGAGATAGATGCCGACGTGCGAGAACGGACGGTTACGGGTGTTGTAGAAGACCAGGTCGCCCGGCTGCAGCTCGGCGCGCTTCACCGCGCGACCGATGTTGCGCTGCTCCTCGGTGCTGCGCGGAAGCGCGATGCCCCAGGCGCGGTCGAAGACGTGCGCGACGAGACCACTGCAATCGAAACCGGTGTCGGGCGAGTTGCCACCATAGTGATAGCGCACGCCGACCGCGAATAGCGCCTGCAACGCGGCCGCCATGCGGTAATCGCTCGTCCTTTCGGTGCTCGCCTGCACGCCTGCAGGTGCCAGCATGGCGAGAAAGGCGCAGGTAAACAGAAGCTTGTGTTCCATAATGGACGCCGCGTAGACCGAGCGAAGCTTGGCGCGTTCAGGAAGAAAGATGAATCGCGGCGCCGTGATCCAACTTGCTGTTTCGCTGCTGCTGGCAATCCCGGCAATTGCGCAGAACGCTTTGGAAATCATCGCTCTGCGCCACCGCACGGCCGAGCAGGTGATTCCGGCCCTGCAGCCGCTGCTTGAGCCGGGCGCCACGCTTTCCGGGCAGGGGACGCAGCTTTTCGTGCGCGCGAGCCCCGCAAATCTCGCCGAGCTGCGCCGCGCGCTCGATTCCATCGACCGGCCGCAGAAGCGCCTGCTGATCTCGGTGCGCTTCGACCAGGCGCTCGACGCCGCGAGCCGCGGACTCGACGCGAGCGGCCGCATCGGCAGCCGTGATTCGCAGGTCGACATCCGCGCCCAGGACTCGCGCACCCGCGCCGAAGAACGGGTCGATCAGCGGGTGCAGGCGCTCGAAGGCGCCCGCGCCATGATCTACACAGGAGAGTCGCGTCCGGTGCGCCAGCGCCAGTTCATCCAGACGCCCGCCGGCGTCATCTCGCAGGAAGTCACGGTGGTGCAGGAAACGACCAGCGGCTTCGAGGTCGTCCCGCGCGTTATCGGCAATACCGTACAGGTCGAAATAGCCCAGCAGCGCCCGGGCAGCGCGGCGGCGACCACGGCAAAGGGGCGCCTAGGCGAATGGTTCGAGCTCGGCGCGGTCGCGATGACGGCGGCGCGCGACGAGCGCGGCATCGCCTCTGCGAGCCGCGCCTCGGGCGGCGAAACGCGGCGGGTCTGGATCCGGGTCGATGAAGTCCCTTGAGCGGGTGTTCTCGCCCGAGGGCGCGCTCGCCGGGGCGATACCGGGCTATCGCAAGCGGCCCGAGCAGGTGGAGATGGCGCAGGCCATCCGCGAAGCGATCGAATCCACCGGCGTGCTGGTCGCCGAGGCGGGCACCGGAACGGGCAAGACCTTCGCCTATCTCGTGCCGGCGCTGCTCGCCGGGGGCAAAGTCATCGTCTCGACCGGCACGAAGACCTTGCAAGACCAGCTCTTCGACCGCGACCTGCCCGCCGTGCGCCAGGCGCTGGCGTCCGGCGCAAGCGTTGCGCTGCTGAAGGGCAGGGCGAATTACGTTTGCTTGTACCGGCTGCGGCGCGCCGGCGCCGAGGGACGTTTCGCCACGCGCGAGGAGGCGGGGCAGCTGCAACGCATCGAGCGCTTCGCCGTGAGGAGCACGACCGGCGATCGCGCCGATCTCGCCGACGTGCCCGAGGACGCGCCGATCTGGGCGCAGGCCACCTCGACGCGCGACAACTGCCTCGGGCAGGGCTGCCCCGATTACGGCGACTGCTTCGTGATGCGCGCGCGGCGCAACGCGCTCGCCGCGGACGTCGTGGTGATCAACCACCATCTCTTCTTCGCCGATGTCGTGCTGCGCGACGAGGGCATCGCGGAGCTGCTGCCGGCGTGCAACACGCTGATCTTCGACGAGGCGCACCAGCTCCCCGAGACGGCGCGGCTCTTTTTCGGCGACAGCCTGTCGTCGAGCCAGGTCGTCGAGCTCGCACGCGACGCGCGCGCCGAACTGCGCGCGGCGGGCGGCGCGTCGCCCGAGCTCGAGGCGCTTGCCAACCGGCTGGACAAGGCGGCGCGCGACCTGCGCCTCGCGCTCGACAATCGGATAGAAAAAGCAGGACCGCTGCGCCTCGCCTGGCCGCAGGCCTTGGGCATCGCCGGCTTCCCGGAGGCGCTGGTCAAACTTCGCTCGGCGCTAAAAATGCTCGATCGTGCGCTCGCCGCGCAGGCCGAGCGTTCCGAAGGGCTCGGCGCATGCGCGCGCCGCGCGGGCAACGCCTTCGCCGTGCTCACGCGCCTATTGGAGACTGATGCGCGGGAAGATGTGCGCTGGGCCGAAGTGTTCGGCCAGTCGGTGCAGCTCCACGTCACGCCGCTGCACTCCGGGGAGCTGTTTCGCCGGCAGATGGACGATCATCCGCGCGCGTGGATCTTCACCTCGGCGACGCTCGCGGTGGGCGACGACTTCGGCCATTTCACTCGCGAGCTTGGCGTACCGGAGGCGCAGACCCTGCGCTGGGAGAGCCCGTTCCAGTTTGCGGACCAGGCGCTGGTCTATCTGCCCAAGGGCCTGCCGCCGGATCCGAACGACCCGGCCTTTACCGACGCGGTGATCGAGGCGGCGTTTCCGGTGCTCGAGGCGAGCGGCGGCCGCGCCTTTCTGCTTTTCACGACGCTGCGCGCATTGCGCCGCGCGCACGAGCTGTTGCGCGGCAGGATCGATTATCCGTTGCTCGTGCAAGGCACCGGCTCGCGCAGCGAGTTGCTCGCGCGCTTCCGCAGCCTCGGCAACGCGGTACTCCTTGGCAGCGCCTCCTTCTGGGAGGGCGTCGACGTGCGCGGCGAGGCGCTCTCGGTGGTGGTGATCGACAAGCTGCCGTTCGCGCCGCCCGACGATCCGGTGCTCGCGGCGCGCATCGATGCCCTCAAGGCCGCCGGGCGCAACCCGTTCAACGAGCTGCAGCTGCCGCAGGCGGTATTGCAGTTGAAGCAGGGGGCCGGGCGGCTGATCCGCGACGAGCGCGATCGCGGCGTGCTGATGCTGTGCGATCCGCGTCTCGTCTCGCGCCCGTACGGCGCGCGCATCCTCAAGAGCCTGCCGCCGATGAAGCCTACGCGCGACCTGGCTGAAGTGCAGGCGTTTTTTGGCCCAGCTCGTCTTCGATGTGAATCCGGATGATGTCGTCGAAGCTCGCGTCGGCGCGAAAGCCGAGCGCCAGCGCACGCCGCGGGTCGAAATTGCACGGCCAGCCCTCGACGATGCGCATAATGGTGGGGTCGGGCTGCTCGCGGATGCGCCGCACGGCGGCGTCGCCCGCCACCCGGCGTAGCGCCTCGATCTGCTCACCGACGGTCGCGGATACCCCGGGCATCGTGAGATTGCGGCGCGCGCCGAGCTGTGCCGTATCCATCTTCGCCGCTTGGAGCAAGAAGCCAATCGCCGCACGCGGCGAGGCGAACCAATGCCGCACGCTCTTCGCCACCGGCAGCACCGCCTCCTCTCCGGCGAGCGGCTCGCGGATGATGCCGGAGAAAAATCCCGACGCCGCGCGGTTGGGCTTGCCCGGGCGCACGCAGATGGTCGGCAGGCGCAGGCCGACGCCGTCGAAGAAGCCCCGGCGGCTATAGTCGGTGAGCAGCAGCTCGTCGATCGCCTTCTGCGTGCCGTAGCTCGTGAGCGGCGCGCTCAGGAATTCGTCGCCGACCGCCTCGGGAAAGGGCGCGCCGAACACCGCGATCGACGAAGTAAAGACCAACCTGGGCCGGTAGCCTTCGCCCACGTTGCGAATGGCTTCGAAGAGACGGCGCGTGCCGTCCAGGTTGATGCGATAGCCCCTGTCGAAGTCGGCCTCGGCTTCGCCCGACACGATCGCGGCGAGGTGAAAAATGAGCTCGGGGCGCTCGGCGACCAGCCTCTCCGCTTCGCCGGGCGCGGAAAGATCCGACGCAATGGTTTTCACCCTGAAGGGCGCCGCCGTGGGCCGCGGGCTCTCGATCACGTCGTGCAGCGCAAGCTCGCCGATCGCCTCGCCCTGCACGCCACCGTCCTTCGCGAGCCGCGCGGTGAGCTTGCGGCCGATCATGCCGGCCGCGCCGATGACGAGAACGCGCTTTACCAGTCCGGATCCCAAAGGCGCCACCACGCCGCCTTCCGCTTGCCGCCACCGGCCTTGAGGAAGGCGCTGTTCGGGAAATTTTTCATCAGCACGCGCTCGGCTGAATCGCGCAGGTCGTTCATGCCGAGCGCATCGTAGGCGCGCATCAGGAGCACCATCGCTTCCTCGACCGCAGGCGCCTGCGGATAGTGCTCGATCGCATACTGCGCGCGATTCGCTGCCGCGATATAGGCGCCGCGCTTGATGTAGTAGCGCGCGACGTGCACCTCGTTGTTCGCGAGGGCGTTGACGAGGTAGCGCATGCGGGCGCCGGCATCCGGGGCATAGCGCGATTCCGGGAAGCGCGTCGCGACTTCCTTGAACGCGAGGAAGCCCTCGCGCGAGGCCTTGGGATCGCGGTCGCTCATGTCCGGCGTCGTGAGCCACGACAGCACACCCTGCAGGTCGTTGAAGTTGATCAGGCCCTTCAGGTACCAGGCGTAGTCCACGTTGGGGTGGTTCGGATAAAGCTTGATGAACCGATCGGCCGCCGCGATCGCGGAGGCCCGCTCGCCGTCCTTCCACTGGCAATAGGCGACCTCGAGCTGCGCCTGCTGCGCGTAGCGCCCGTAGGGATAGCGCGCCTCGAGCTTCTCGAGGTGCTTGATCGCCTTGGCCCAGTCCCTGGAGGCCATGGCGTCCTTCGCCTCGCCGTAGAGGCGCTGCGCCGACCAGCCGACGGTCTCGTCATCCGACGAGTTGAGCGAGCCGCAGCCGGTCATCACGACAAGCGCAGCGGCCAGAAACGCGGCAGCAAGTAAACTTCTCACCATGGGGCGCAAGGATTATAGCGATTGGGACGTGACGTTCGTCGCGCCGCTGTCCGCCACGGTGCCACAGGAAATGGGCGGCTTGCGCCTGGACCAGGCGCTCGCGCGCCTGTTTCACCAATATTCGCGTAGCCGCCTGCAAGACTGGCTGCGTTCCGGCCATATCAAGGTCGACGGCCGCACGCCGCCGGCGCGCGTGGCCGTGTCCGGCGGCGAGAAGATCCTGCTCACGCCGCCGCGCCTGCCCGACAGCGACGCGCCACGCGCTCAGCGCATGCCGCTCAAGATCGTGCACGAGGACGCCGCGCTCATCGTGATCGACAAGCCGGCGGGCCTCGTCGTGCATCCCGGCGCGGGACAGCCGGACCGCACGCTTCTCAATGCGCTGCTCGCGCATGCGCCGGCGCTCGCGGGCGTGCCGCGCGCGGGCATCGTGCACCGCCTCGACAAGGACACGAGCGGGCTCCTGGTGGTCGCGAAGACGGTCGAGGCGCAGACG
>DASXRW010000355.1:0-8200 GCA_036506355.1 Burkholderiales bacterium | reverse complement strand
AACTCGCGCTTGTCGGTGAACTTGACCGTGATCTCGTCGGCGCCTTCGACGACGTGCGCGTTCGTCAGCACGTAGCCGTCCTGGCTGATGATGAAGCCCGAGCCGAGCGAGCGGCTCTCCGAGCGCGGCGCGGGCCCCGGTCCCGGCTGCCCGGGTCCAGGCTGGCGCGGGATGAAGCGGCGGAAGAACTCGAGGACTTCCTCGTCCTCCATCCCGGGCACCTGCGGCAGGGCGCCGGTGCGGCGCACGGCCTGCGTCGTGCTGATGTTGACCACCGCGTTGCCCTGGTCTTCGACCAGGCGCGTGAAGTCGGGAAGGTCGCGCTGCGCCTGGGCCGCAACACAGAACACCGCCAGCCACAGAGCGGCCAGGGCTCTCATCGTTCTCATGCAAAGTCTCCTAGTGTTCTTAAGGCCGCCGATATTCGACGGCATTGGCGATGCGCTGCACGCTCGCCGCGGGTGCTTCGCCCACGACGGTCACCATGTGGTTCGCGACCTCGCGAGTATAGATATGAATGGCGCCGAGGCTCGCGAGGCCGGTGCGCGCCGGCTCGCGGCGCGCCTGCAGCGGCTCGATGAAGACCGAGACTGCGGCGAGGCCGTCGGAGTACACCACCTGGCCGACGGGCTTCGATTCGCCCATGCGGCGGGTGAGCTCCACCACCTTGTGGAAGCCCGGCAGCTCGGATGACAGGCTCCAGCCGGCGAGGCGCGTCGGCGCCGCCGCGGCATCCTCGACCCGCCAGCTCGCCGAGGCGTGGCGCGACTTCACCATGTCGGGGGTAACGCGTCCGATGCTGAGCTGCGTGAACATGAACTGCTCGATCTGGTTGCCGGCGGCGTCGACCGTGACCGCGCGCACCAGCATGCCGCTCGCCGTGTCGGCGTAGAGGCGATAGCCGTAGCGCAGGTTGTCCTTGGGCGTAAGCATCACCGCCTGGCATTCGAAGCCGCCGACGCGGCGCTTTTCACCGAGCGAGATGTCATAGTGCTGCGCGAGCGCATTCACCTGGTCCGGCAGCAACGCCGGAAAGCTCCGGTCGGGGGTGCGCCGCTCCACCTTCACCACTTTGCTTTCCGGCAAATAGCAGCGCACCGTGTCCCTGGTGCGGACCAGCTCGCGCGGCATGCCGTCGAGCACCTCGAGCCGCTCGGTGTCGGCGCTCGCGAGGCGCGTGATGCGCGAGGTCTCGCTGCGCCCGCCGTGCTGGTAGACGAAGGTCCCGCTATACGAAAGGTTGCGCGTCGCGTCCTGGATCTTGCGCAGCCACGCCAGGCTTTCGGGGGATTGCGCCTGCGCTGCGCCCGCTATGAGGCACAAAAGCGCGGCAATCCTCCACTTCATCACTTGCCGATCTCCTCCCGGGTCTCGGACACCGTGCGCACGTAAGGCGCCATGCCCTGCAGCGAGACGCGCGGCGAGAAGCCCTGGTGCGCGAGCAGATAGTCGTTCGCCGCGCTCGACAGCGGCACGTTCACCACGGGGGTGATCGCAGGCCGCAGCTGCGCAACCGGCGCTGGCGCCTCGGGCTGCGGCGCAAACGCCAGCCAGCCGACCAACGCGACCGCGGCGAGGCTGGCGGCCGCGGCGAATGCAAAGCGCTGCACCGGCGTCTTGCCCGGGAGGTTGGCCGGCGCCAGCACGGTGGGCTCGGCCTCGAGTCGCTGGCTTACGCGAGCGGCGAAGCCCGCGGAGAGCAGCCGCGTGTCGCGCATGCCGTCGCTGATCAGGTGGTAGATGCGCCAGCACTCGAGCGCCTCGCCTTCGCGGCGCAGCGACTCGATCGCGCGTCCGGCGGCGGCTTCGTCGAGCTCGCCGTCCATCAGTGCCGATATCTGCTCTTTCATGCCCCTACCACCTCTTGTCCTTCCGCGTCCCCAACAGCGGACGCAGCTGCTCGGCGATCGCCTCGCGCGCCCTGAAGATGCGCGAGCGCACGGTGCCGATCGGGCAATCCATGACTTTCGCGATGTCCTCGTAGCTCATGCCTTCGATCTCGCGCAGCTGGATCGCCGTTCTCAACTCCTCGGGCAGCCCCTCGATCGTCGCATTCACCGTCTTCGCGATCTCGTTCGACAGCAGCACGCTCTCCGGCGTGTTGATGTCGCGCAACTGCTCGCCTTCTTCGAACCCTTCCGCCTCTTCGGCCTCTACCTCGGTCGAGGTCGGCGCCCGCCGACCCATGGCCATGAGATAGTTCTTGGCCGTATTAATTCCAATCCGGTACAGCCACGTATAAAAGGCGCTGTCGCCACGGAATGCGGGGAGTGCGCGGTAGGCCTTGATGAACGCTTCCTGCGTCACATCTTCGACCTCGGCCGGGTCGCGGATGAAGCGCGAAAGCAAACGGCCCAGTTTGCGCTGGTACTTCTCTACAAGCAGCTCGAAAGCCCGCTTGTCGCCACGCTGCGCCCGCTCGACCAGCTGGCGGTCGATATCGCGGTCAGACATCGCGTGGCGAGGGCTCCCCACCCCCGGACTCAACAGTCCGTGCGCAACGTCTATGTGCCATAGACGCGCCTACTGTGAAATAGTTCGTGCCGTCCATCGGTGCTCGCCTAGACGGGCAGTTGCTTTGCCGCCACGCGCGGCAGCCGGTTCCACAGCGCCCAGATGCGAAGGCGACGGAACTCCTGCGCGCCGAGCATGTCGGCGGTGACGAGGAGCGTGCGGCTGAGCGGGCGCCCGAGCGGTAGCGCAACCACGTAGCGCGTGACATAGCGCCGAGCCGCCACGTCGGCGGCGAAGCTTGCGCCGTTCGCCAGCTCGAAAACGGGTTGCGGCCCGCCGATTTCCATTGCGCGCACCGCGCCCGAGGAGCGCAGCAGCGCCCGGCTCCACGCCGCTGCTACGCCGAGCGCAAAAAGCGCAGCGGCGAGCGCCGCGCCCATCACGCCGGGCACGACCATGTAAGCGGCTGCCGCCGCGGCGGCGTGGCCCACCATGATGGCGGCTGCCAGTGCTGGCGAGGGTCTGAGTTCAAGGCGCGCCGCGGCGCTCAAGCGCGCGCCAGGACGATGGTCCCGTTGGTGCCGCCGAAGCCGAAGGAATTGGACAGCGCGATGCGGATCGGCATGCGCCGCGCCGTGTTCGGCACGTAGTCGAGATCGCAGGCCGGATCGGGCGTGCGCAGATTGATCGTGGGGGGCGAGACCTGGTCGCGCAGCGCGAGCGCCGTGAACACCGCCTCGACGCCACCCGCGGCGCCCAGCAGGTGACCGGTCATCGACTTCGTGGAGTTCACCGCGACCTTGTGCGCACGCTCGCCCAGGAGCCGCTTTACGGCGATCGTTTCGGCGATGTCGCCCAGAGGCGTGGACGTGCCATGGGCATTGATGTAGTCGACCTGCGAGGCGTCGACGTTCGCGTTTTTGAGCGCGTTGCGCATAGCGCGGTAGCCGCCGTCGCCGTCCTCCGGCGGCGCGGTCATGTGGAACGCGTCGGCCGAGGCGCCGTAGCCGAGCACCTCGCAATAGATGCGCGCGCCGCGCGACTTGGCGTGCTCGTACTCCTCGAGCACGACCGCGCCCGCGCCTTCGCCGAGCACGAAGCCGTCGCGGTCCTTGTCCCAGGGCCGGCTCGCGCTCGCCGGGTCGTCGTTGCGCGTCGAGAGCGCGCGCGCCGAGGCGAAGCCGCCGATCGCGAGCTCGGTCACGACCGCCTCGGCGCCGCCCGCGATCATCACGTCGGCTTCGCCGTAACGGATCGACTTGGTCGCCTCGCCGATGCAGTGCGTAGAGGTGGTGCACGCCGTCACCATCGCGAGATTCGGCCCTTTCGCGCCGACCTCGATCGAAAGCAGGCCCGCGATCATGTTGATGATGGTGCCGGGAATGAAGAACGGCGAGATGCGCCGCGGCCCGTTCTTGCGCAGCTCATCGTGCATCGACTCGATCAGCGGCAGGCCGCCGATGCCCGAGCCGAAGTTGATGCCCACCTGCTCGGCATTCTCGGGCGTGATTTTCAGGCCGCAGTCGCGCCAGGCCTGCAGCCCCGCGGCCATGCCGTAGTGGATGAACAGATCCATGCGCCGCGCTTCCTTGGGCGACATGTAGGGCGCGACATCGAAATTCTTCACCTCGCCCGCGATCTGGCTCGCGAGGCGCGAGGGATCGAAGCGCGTGATGCGCGTGATTCCGGGGGTGCCGGCGAGCGCCTTGTCCCAGGCCTCCTGGACGCTGTTACCGAGGGGACAGACGACGCCGAGGCCGGTGACGACGACTCTGCGGCGGTTCACTTATATTTATGGAAAGAGCTCACGCCTCATTTAACTCTTGGCGTGCGCCTTGATGTAGTCGACGGCCTGCTGCACGGTGGTGATCTTCTCGGCTTCCTCGTCGGGAATCTCGGTCTCGAACTCCTCTTCCAGCGCCATCACGAGCTCGACGGTGTCGAGCGAATCGGCGCCGAGATCGTCGACGAACGAGGACTCGTTCTTGATCTCGGCCTCGTTCACGCCGAGCTGCTCGGCGATAATTTTCTTGACCGCTTGCTCGATGTTCTCCATCGCTGCTCCTTCCCGAAAGGGGCGGTATTTTACGACATATACATGCCGCCGTTGACGTGCAGGACGGCACCGGTGACATAGCCTGCGCCGGGCGACGCGAGATAGGCCACCGCGGCGGCGACATCGGCGGCGGCGCCCAGGCGCCCGAGTGGAATCTGCGCGAGCAGCGCGCTCTTCTGCTCGTCGTTTAACGCCCGCGTCATGTCCGTGTCGATGAATCCCGGCGCGACGCAGTTCACCGTGATGTTGCGGCTGCCCAGCTCGCGCGCGAGCGATTTTGTCATGCCGACCACGCCGGCCTTTGCCGCGGCGTAGTTCGCCTGCCCGGCGTTGCCCGACTCGCCCACTACCGAAGTGATGTTGATGATGCGACCCCAGCGCGCCTTCATCATGCCGCGCATCACCGCGCGCGAGAGGCGAAACACCGCGCGCAGGTTGGTTTCCATCACCTCGTCCCAGTCCGCGTCCTTCATGCGCAGCGCGAGGTTGTCCTTCGTTATGCCCGCGTTATTGACGAGGATCGCGATATCGCCCACCTGCTTTTGCACCTGGTCGACGAACGCGTCCATCTGCGCGCTGTCGCGCACGTTCAACACTTTTCCGATGCCCGGCACCTTGGCCGCGCCTTGCGCGCTGGTGGATGTACCCACGACCTTCGCGCCATGCCTGCCCAGCTCCTCCGCAATCGCGCGCCCGATGCCGCGCGAGGCGCCGGTGACCACCGCTACTTTGCCTTCGAGCATGTTCATGCTCCTTTAACGGCCTGCAGCGCGGCCTCCAGGGAGGCTCGGTCGTGCAGCGTCAGCGATTGCACCTGCGGCGCGATGCGCCTGGTCATGCCGGCGAGCACGCGCCCCGGCCCGCATTCGATGATGTGCGTTGCGCCGCTTTCCACCATCTTGCGAATCGTCTCGACCCAGCGCACCGGCGATGCCGCCTGGCGGACCAGCGCGTCCTTTATCCGATTCGGTTCGCGCTCGATCTGCACATCGACGTTGTTCACCACCGCAAACTGCGGCGCCGCCATGGCGACATTCTGGATATGGCCCTTGAGGCGATCGGCCGCCGGCTGCATCAGCGTCGAGTGAAACGGCGCGCTCACCGGCAGCGGCATCGCGCGCTTGGCGCCGCGCGCTTTGCACTTCTCGATGGCGCGCTCGACCGCCGCCTTCTCGCCGGCGATGACGACCTGCCCCGGCGCATTGAAGTTCACTGCCTGCACGGTGCCGCCGGCTTCGGCACAGGCGGCGACCACGTGCTCATCGTCCAGATTCAGCACCGCCGCCATCGCGCCCTGCCCTTGCGGCACCGCTTCCTGCATCGCTTGCGCGCGAAAGTGAACCAGCGGCAGGCAATCCGCAAACGTCAACGCGCCCGCTGCAGTGAGCGCGGTGTATTCGCCCAGGCTGTGCCCCGCGGCGAGCTCGGGCGCGGGCCCGCCGAGCGCGCGCCATGCGCGGTACACGGCAAAGCCGGCCGTGACCATAGCGGGTTGCGTATTGATCGTCTGGTTCAGCGCCTCCGCGGGTCCATCGTCCAGCAGCCGCACGAAATCCGCCCCCAGCGCCTCGGCCGCCTGCGCGCGCACCGCCTGGATTTCAGGCAGGCCGGCATAGCCCTTCAGCATGCCGACGGATTGCGAACCCTGACCGGGGAAAACCATGGCGAGCTTCATATGGTGACGAGCGAGGAGCCCCAGGTGAAGCCGCCGCCGACTCCTTGCAGAAGCACGCGATGGCCAGTGCGGATTTTCCCGGCGCGCACGAATTCGTCCAGCGCCAGCGGAACGGAGGCGGCGGAGGTATTGCCGTGGTGATCGACCGTGACCACGAGCTTCTCGCGCGGCAAGCCGAGCTTGCGCGCCGTCGCCTCGAGGATGCGCACGTTCGCCTGGTGCGGGATCAGCCAGTCGAGGTCCTCGAGCGCCATGCTTGCCGCGGCCACCGTCTCGCGCGCCGATTCCTCGAGCACGCGCACGGCGAACTTGAACACCGCCTGGCCGTCCATCCTGAGGAAAGGCGTGCCGACGATGGCGCCGGCGCAGACGTTGCCGGGCACCGAGAGGATATCGGCATAACTGCCATCGGCGCGCAGGATGCTCGCATGCACGCCCGGCTTTGAATCGGCCGAGAGGACCACGGCGCCGGCACCGTCGCCGAAGAGCACGCAGGTGCCGCGGTCGTTCCAGTCGAGGATGCGCGAGAAAACTTCGGCGCCGACGACCAGCGCGCGCTGGTATTGCCCCGAGCGGATGAAGTTGTCCGCGGTGGCGAGGCCGTAGACGAAGCCGCTGCACACCGCCTGCACGTCGAAGGCGGCGCAACCTCTTACGCCGAGCTTGGCTTGCAGAAGGCACGCGGTGCTGGGAAACACGTAATCGGGCGTGGAAGTCGCCACGATGATCAGATCGACATCGGCCGGCTTCGTGCCGGCGGCCTCCAGGGCCTTTACCGAAGCATGGAAAGCGAGGTCGCTCGAGCCCTGCGACTTTTCCGCGATGTGCCGCTGCACGATGCCGGTGCGCTCGCGGATCCACGCATCGCTGGTATCGAGCCGCGCGGCGAACTCGTCATTGGTCATGACGCGCGAAGGCAGATAGCTGCCCGTGCCGGTGATGCGTGAGTAGATCATGCTGCCGGCACCGCGATCCGGTCCATCTGCTTCGCAATGCGCTGGGGCACCTCGTTGCGCACTTCGTCGACCGCGCGCTCGAGCGCGTAGCCGAACGCCCGCGCGTCGGCCGAGCCATGGCTCTTGATGACGATGCCGCGCAGGCCGAGCAGGCTCGCGCCGTTGTACTTCGCCGGATCCATGCGCGCGCGCAAGGCGTTGAGCACAGGCGCCGCCATGATCGCAGCGAACATGTTCCAGGGGTTGGCCTTGAATTCCTGGCGCAGGAAACCCACGATCATCGTCGCGACGCCTTCGGATGCCTTGAGCAGCGCATTGCCGACGAAGCCGTCGCACACCACCACGTCGGTGGTTCCTTTGTAGATGTCGTCGCCTTCCACATTGCCGTGGAAGTTGAGGCCGCTCGTGCGCAAGAGCTCCGCGGCGCGCTTCACCGTCTCGTTGCCCTTGATGTCTTCGACCCCGATGTTGAGCAGCCCCACCGTGGGCCGCTCCTTGTGCTCCACGGCGGCCACCAGCATCGCGCCCATGACACCGAACTGCATGAGCTGCTCGGCGGTGCAGTCGACGTTGGCGCCGAGGTCGAGGACGTAGGTGTAGCCGCCCTTCATATTGGGCAGCACGGTCGCGATCGCCGGGCGGTCTATGCCATGGATGGTCTTCAGCACGAAGCGCGAAATGGCCATCAATGCGCCGGTATTGCCCGCACTGACTGCAGCATGGGCGGATCCTTGCTTCACCAGGTTGATGGCGACGCGCATCGAGGAATCCTTCTTGTAGCGCATCGCCTGCGCCGGCGGCTCGTCCATCGCCACGACCTGGCTTGCCGGCTGCACGCGCAGCCGCGCGCCGGCGGCGGCGCCGCGCGCCGCGAGCTCGGCCTCGACGGCTTCGCGCACGCCGACCAGCACGATCTCGACGTCGGAGACGCGGGCCTGAAACTGGAGCGCGGCCGGCACCGTCACATGAGGGCCGTGGTCGCCCCCCATGCAATCGACGGCTAAAGTAACCGGCGGGGTTCCCAGCGAGATTACTCGCCCTTGGTGCGGACGACTTTCT
>DASXRW010000354.1:0-7577 GCA_036506355.1 Burkholderiales bacterium | reverse complement strand
GTTCTCCTCGACCGTCAGCGAAGGGAACACCTCGCGGCCTTGCGGCACATAGCCGATGCCCAGGCGATTGCGCTCGTACACCGGCAGCGACTGGATCTCGCGTCCCATGGCGCTGATCTGCCCGGCGTGGAAGGTGGTGTGCCCCATGATGGTCGCGAGCAGCGTGGTCTTGCCGACGCCGTTGCGGCCAAGCACGGCGAGCGAGCCGCGCTCGGGCACTTCGAGCGCCACGTCTTCCAAAATGACGGTCTCGCCGTAGCCGGCGCGCAGCCCGGATAAGCGCAAAGCGTCAGGCATGGGTGGCTTCGCCCAGGTAGACGTCGCGCACGCGCCGATCCGCCGCGATCTCGTCGGGACGGCCCTCCACCAGCACCTGTCCCTGCACCAGCACGGTGATTCGCTGCGCGAAGCGGAACACGAGGTCCATGTCGTGCTCGATGATGAGGATCGCGATGTCGCCGGGCAGGCCGGCCAGCACCTCGAGGATGCGGCCGGAATCCTGCGACGGCACCCCGGCCGCCGGCTCGTCGAGCAGGAGGACTTTTGGCTTGAGCCCGAGCGCGATCGCGATCTCGACCAGGCGCTGGCGGCCGTAGGGCAGGTCCTTCACCGGCGTGCGCGCGTCGCTGGTCAATGCCAGCGTCGCGAGGAGCTGCATCGCCTCGTCGGTGATTTCACTATGCTTGCTCGCCGCCTTCCACATGCGCCGCGCTACGCCGTCGCGCTCCGCGATGCCGAGCGCCACGTTGTCGAGCACCGGCAGCGAGCGGAAAAGCGTGGTCACCTGGAAGGTGCGGCCGAGACCGCGTCGCACACGCGCCGCCTGGTTGACCTTGGTGATGTCCTCGCCGCCGAGCAGGATGCGGCCCGACGAGGGCGCGATCGCACCGGTCAGCATGTTGACGAAGGTGGTCTTGCCCGCGCCGTTCGGCCCGATGAGCGCGTGGCGCGCTCCCGGCTCGAGCCGGAAGTCGATCCTGTCGGCGACGGTCAGCGCGCCGAAGCTTTTGCAGAGCTTGTCTGTCTCGAGAGCGCTTGCAGCCATTTGTCGATGATGCCGAGGATGCCGCCGCGGGCGAAGAGCACCACGACGATGAGCAGCACGCCGATGCCGAAGTACCAGTACTCCGGGTATTGCTTGGCGAGATAGTCCTGCGCGATGAGGTAGACCACCGGGCCGACGAAGGCGCCGTAGAGCCGGCCGACGCCGCCGAGGATCAGCATCACCAGCAGGTCGCCCGAGGGCTCCAGTCCGAGCACGTTGAGGCCGACGAACTGATTCACCTGCGTGAGCAGCGCGCCGGCGACGCCGGCCATCGTCGCCGAGATCGTATAGACGAGCACCAGGCGCCAGTACACCGGTGCGCCGATCGCGTGCATGCGCGCCGTGTTCTCGCGCAGGCCGGTGAGCATCGCGCCGAACGGCGAATAGATCATGCGCCGCACGACGAGCCAGCCGATGAAGAGCGCGATCAGGCAGTAGATGAAGGCGGTCTTGCCGAAGAGATCGAACTTGAACAGGCCGAGGATCGGATCCACCTTCACGCCCGAGAGCCCATCGGCGCCGCCCGTGAGCCAGGTCGCCTTGTTCGCGATCTCGAGCACGATCGAGGTGATGGCGAGCGTCAGCATGAGAAGCGTCAGCGCCTTGGTGCGCAGGATCACCGCGCCGGTGGTGATGCCGAGGAGCGCCGCCGCCGCTGCCGCCGCGAGCAGCTGCAGGAATGGATCCGTCAGCCCGTACTTGGCGCTCAGCACGCCGGCGGTGTACGCGCCCAGACCGAAGAACGCGCTGTGCCCGAGCGTGATGATGCCGGCGTAGCCGAGGATCAGATCGAGCGACAGCGCGAAGAGGATGTAGATCAGGACTCGCGCGCCGAGCGAGAGGTACTCGGGCAGCAGGAAAAACGCCGCGATGCCGATGATCCACGGCAGCGACTCCTGCCAGCGGATGCGCGGATCGCTGGTGTAGCCGCTCATTGGGGAATTCGGGGACGGAGCCCTAACTTCAGCGACGCGCAGCTGACGGAGTTAGGGCTCCGTCCCCGAATTCCTTTCATGCGCGAACTCCGAAGAGGCCCATCGGCCGCCACAGAAGGATGCCGATCGTCGCGGCGTAGATCAGGAACGCACCGAACTCCGGGATCCAGTACTTGCACGCGGTGTCGGCGACGCCGATGAGGAGCGCGGCGACGAACGGGCCGCGCAGGCTGCCCAGGCCGCCGACTGCCACCACGATCAGGAAGTACACCAGGTGCTCGAAGGGATAGCTCCACTGCACCGGCAGGATGTCGGCGCCGAGCGCGCCGCCGAGGCCGGCGAGGCCGCTGCCGAGCGCAAACGTCGCCATGAAGAGCTGCCGCGTGTTGATGCCCACCGACTGCGCCATGCCGCGGTTGTCGACCGCCGCGCGGACCATC
Organism: Burkholderiales bacterium; assembly: GCA_036506355.1. Taxonomy (GTDB): domain Bacteria; phylum Pseudomonadota; class Gammaproteobacteria; order Burkholderiales; family SG8-39; genus SCGC-AG-212-J23. The sequence goes on along the minus strand of DASXRW010000354.1, from coordinate 5,157 downwards.
GCGCCCCAGCGCGTGCGCTCGACGCCGAACCACAAGCTGACGATGATCAGCGCCGAGAAGATGATGAGAAACGCCCGGTAAGTCGGGAAGTCGCGCCCCAGCACCTGCACCTGCCCGCGCAGGTAGTCGGGCAGGAAGACCGGCGCCGCGAGGTTGCCGTAGACAAGCCGCGCGAGCGCCATCGAGATGAAGATCAAGCCGATGGAAAAGAGCACCTGTGCCAGCTCGCCGGCGGCGTAAAGCCGCGAGTAGAGCAGCCGCTCGAGCACGATGCTGAGGATGGCGACGATGGCGAAGGCGGCGACCAGCGCCAGCGGAAACGGCACGCCGAGGCGCGCCATCGCGGTGGAGAGGATGAAGCCGCCCGCCATGGCGAAGACGCCGTGCGCGAGGTTGATGAAGCCCATCAGACCCATCGTCACCGACAGGCCGACGGAAATGACGTACAGGATCATGCCGTAAGCGACGCCGTGGAAGGCGACGCTTACGACCGAGGAAAGCACTCCCGCTTACTTCTTAAGCTGCTTCCAGGGATCCTTCACCGCGGTGGCGACCGTCTCGATCTCGACGTTCGCGTACTGGCCGCCGACCTTCTTCACTTCGCGCAGGTACTCGTTCTGAATGATGTCGCGCGTCTCGGGGTCGATGGCGATCGGCCCGCGCGGGCTGTCGGGGTTCTTCCACTGCTTGAAGATCTCCATCGTCTTGTCGGGATCGAGCTTGCCCTTCTGCTGCTTGATCGCCTCGAAGATGAGCGCGGTGCCGTCCCAGGCGCCGGCGGAGAGGAAGTTCGGCGTCTCGTTCGCGCCGTATTCCTTCTTCCACGCGTCGACGAACGCCTTGTTCTGCGGGCGCGTGGCCGCGGCCGAGTAGTGATGCACCGTCAGGACGCCGAGTGCGACGTCGCCCATGTTCGGCAGCTCCTCGTCCGTGGTGATGTCGCCCGGCCCGATGAGCTTGATGCCGGCCTGCGCCAGGCCCAAATCCGAGAAGTTCTTCATCACCGCGGTCGCGGTCTTGCCGGCGGGGATGAAAACCTTGAGCACGTCGGGCTTCGCGTCCTTCACGCGCTGCATGTAAGCGGCCCAGTCGGGGTTCTGCAGCGGCACGCGCGTGCTGCCGAGGATCTTGCCGCCGCCCTCGGTAAAGCCCTTGATGAATGCTTCCTCGGAGTCGTGGCCCGGGCCGAAATCGCTCACCAGCGTATAGGCGGTCTTGAATTTCTTCGCCGCCCACTGCCCGAGCGGATAGCTCGCCTGCCACAGCGTAAAGGAGGTGCGCACGATGTACGGCGAGCGCGCGGTGATCACCGAGGTGCCCGCGTTCATGATGACGAAAGGCACCTTGGCCTCGGTGGCGATCGGCGCGATCGACATCGCGTTCGGCGTGAAGATCACACCGGCGAGCAGATTCACCTTGTCGCGCACCACCAGCTCCTGCGCGAGCTGGCGCGCCTTGTCGGGGTTGGGACCGGTGTCGTCGCGCGTGATGACCTCGATCTTCACGCCCGGCGGCAGCTCCTTCTCGTGCTGCTTGATGTAGAGCCGCATCCCGCGCTCCATGTAGGGCCCGAGATTGCCGTTCAGGCCCGAGTAGCTGGTGATGAAGCCGATCTTGATCGTCTGCGCGGATGCCGCTGCGCCGCTGAAAACGAGCGCGGCTGCGAGCGCGATTTTTGCGATACGCATAGTCCCTCCTCCTAAGGTGGGCGGATTCTAACCGAACACCAACACCCCGCCGAGCGCGGCGGGCAGCTTGGCGGCATAGCGCGCGCCGCTTTTGCGCACGCCGATGCCTGCTGCCGAACAACGCGCGGCGAGCGACTGCGGATGACCGCAGCGCAGTGAATACCCGGCGATCGCCGGCGCCGGTGGCGCTTCGCCCAACAGTTTTGCCACCGTTTCACGACTGCCGACGAAAATCCTGCCGCGCGCCGTCTGCAGCCGCACGCCGTCGCCCTCCGGCTGCGGCAGCAAGCCTGCAAATCGCGCCCAGCGCGCCGCCGTCTCGATGGGATCGTTCCCCACGATGAAAACCTCGTCGAGGCGCAACGGATTCACCTCCGCCGGCCGCCAGACATGCTCAGGCGCGAGGTGCTCTACATATTGGATGCGACCCTCGGGCATCTTCCCCGGCGCCGGCCGTACCACCTTGAAGCGCGCCATGCCGCCATCGACGGCGCGCGCGAGCTCCTCGATCGGCAGCGGCTCGTAGCCGTGCGCCTGCAGCCGGCGATGCTCCGCCTCGGCATCGGGCGTGCCGTAGCACGCGAGATGCACGCCGTCGTAGCGCCGCATGAGGGCGCGCACGCGCTGCGCCGTCGGCGTGTCGTGCGTCGGCGAAAGGATCTCGATGTAGCCCTCTTCGAACATCACGCAGCGATTGGACGTGCCGCCGGGCTTGTCCGAGATCTTGTGCACCGAGATAGGTGTGACTTTCATGCCGAGCGACTCGAACACGCGGGCCGCCGCGTCCAGATCGGCGACGAAGTGCGCGACGTGGTCGACGCACAGCTCGCCCGGGGCGGGCCGCTGCCGGTCTGCGACATTCATGGCGCGCTAATATAACCGCCGCTGTGAACAAGCCCGTCGAAACTCGTGCGGCAACGCTGAACGGCGCCCAGGCCGTGGTCGAGATGCTGCGCGCGCATGGCGTCGAAGTGGTGTTCGGCCTGTGCGGCGACACGAGCCTGCCGCTGTACGACGCGCTCCGCGCTGGGCCGCTCAAGCACATCCTTACGCGCGACGAGCGCCACGCGGCATACATGGCCGATGGCTATGCGCGCGTCACCGGCAAGGTCGGCGTCTGCGAAGGCCCGTCCGGCGGCGGCGCCACGTACATCCTGCCGGGGCTGGTAGAGGCCAACGAGTCCTCGATCCCGGTGCTGGCGATCAACACCGACATCTCGGTTTCGTCTCGCGGCCGCTACACGCTCACCGAGCTCGACCAGCGCGCGCTGATGAAGCCGCTCACCAAATGGAACGCAGTGCTCGATCGCGCCGCGGACATTCCGCGCGTCTTCCGTGAGGCGTTCGAGGCCATGACCACCGCTCGTCCCGGCGCCGCGCACATTGCGCTCCCCTATGACGTCCAGACCGAGCCCGTCGATGCGGGCGACGTGTGGGCCGATCCGTCGCTCGGCGTGTATCCCTCGCGCCGCACGGCGCCGGATCCGGAGATGGTCGCGCTCGCGGCCAAGCTATTGCGCGGCGCGAAGTCCCCACTGTTCATCTGCGGCGGCGGCGTGGTGATCTCGCGCGCCGAAGCGGAACTTTGCGAGCTCGCCGAGAAATTGAGCGCGCCGGTCGCGACCACCATCAGCGGCAAAGGCTCGATCGACGAGCGCTGCGCGCAGTCGGTCGGCGTGGTCGGCTCGAACGGCGGCACGCCCGAGACGCGCGCCCTCGTCGACGCCGCGGACGTGATCGTGTTCGTCGGTTGCCGCGCCGGCTCGGTCACCACCGAGCGCTGGCGCCATCCGTCGCCCGAGCAGGCGCGCATCATCCACATCGATGTCGATCCCGCGGTGCCCGGCCGCAACTACAAGGTCGACGTGCCGCTGATCGGCGATGCGAAGCTCGCGCTCGCCGCGCTGAACGAAGCGCTTGGCCACCTGCATCGCGAGGGCGATCTTTCGGCGGTGGATGCGAAGAAGCGCGCCAAGTTCGAGAAATTCGAAGCGCTCGCGCGCTCGGGCGAGACGCCGATCAAGCCCGAGCGCGTGGTATTCGAGCTTTCGCGGCTGCTCGACCCGGACGCGGTCCTGGTGGCCGATCCCGGCACGCCGTGTCCGTACTTTTCCGCCTATCACGTGGTGCGCGGCACCGGACGGCGCTTCTTCTCGAATCGCGCGCACGGCGCGCTCGGCTATGCGCTGGCCGCGGCGGTCGGCGCGCACGTCGGCAGACCGAACGTCAAGACCGTCGCGGTGATGGGCGACGGCAGCTTCGGCATGTGCGCCGGCGAGCTGGAGACGCTTGCACGTCTTAAGCTTCCGCTGACCGCGCTCGTGATCTCCAACGCGACCTATGGCTGGATCAAGGCCGGGCAGAAGGCGGGATATGGGCAGCGCTACTTTTCCGTCGACTTCAGTGCGACGGACCATGCGGCAGTCGCGAGCGCCTTCGGGATCAGGAGTTGGCGCGTGACCGATCCTTCCCAGGTCCAACCGGTATTAAAGCAGGCGCTGGCATCGTCCGAGCCAACGCTGATCGACATCGTCTGCCAGCCGCTGCACGAAGCGAAGGCGCCGGTATCGGAGTGGGTTGCATGATCGAAAGAGGCCATCACGACATGGGCGGGCTGCCGGCGGGCAAGGTCGAGCCGACCGAGCACGACTATCCCGACTGGGAGCGCCGGGTCGATGCGATGGTGCAGCTCCTGCGCGGACGCGGCCGCATCACCGTGGACGAGCTGCGCAAGAACATCGAGGCGCTGCCACCGGACGCGTACGACAAGCTCTCGTACTATGAGAAGTGGATCAGTTCGCTTACCCAAACGCTCCTTCAGCGCGGTCTGATCACGACGGAAGAGCTCGGGCGCAAGATGCAGGAGGTTGAGAAGCGCAAGCGATGAAGCCGCAATTCGCCACCGACTATCCGGCCGTCGCCGCGAAATTTAAAACCGGCGAGCGCGTGCGCGTGCGCAAGACCGCGCCGCTCGGTCACATTCGCACGCCTTTCTACATCCGCGGCCACGTCGGCGAGATCGAACGGCTGTGCGGATCATTCCCCAATCCCGAGGAGCTGGCGCAAATGCGGGATGGACTGCCGGCGCAACCGCTGTACCGCGTGCGCTTCAAGCAGAAGGAAGTCTGGCCCGACTATCGCGGCCCGGAGTCGGACGTGGTGGAGATCGAAATCTTTCAGCACTGGCTGGAGAAAGCATGAGCGCTCAGAATTTCTGCAGGGGGTTTGATTTTTGGAAAATCGAAAACCCCCCGCTCGCCAAGCTCGCTTCCCCCCTTGACAGGGGGGCGACCCGATGAACGACCAGGGCCGATATCAGCCGTTCTCGTACTACCAGCTGATGGAGACGAGTCTCCGCGAGTTGCTGGTGGAGAAGGGCATCGTCACGGACGAGCAGGTGAACGCCGAGGTGGCGGCGATGCGAGCGCGGCAACCGGAGCGCGGCGCTCGCGTGGTGGCGCGGGCATGG
>DASXRW010000353.1:0-3695 GCA_036506355.1 Burkholderiales bacterium | reverse complement strand
AGGATCAGGCGGTGGTGTTCGAGGAGTTCAAGCAGGTGGGGCGCGATGCGCTGCGCAAGGCGGAGGGCACCGGGCTCGGGCTCACGCTCACCAAGAAGCTGGTCGAGCTCCACGGCGGCGAGATCCGCCTGGAGAGCGTGCCCGGCAAGGGCTCGACCTTCAGCTTTACGCTGCCGCTGCGCTAGGCCTTATCGGGGCGCGCCGCGGCCGCGCTGGCCGCGCCGGAAACGGACGTCGCAGGTCACTTAGGGTCTGAGGCCGATTTCGCGGGCCAGGGAATCGGCGTCGAGCTCGGCGTCTTCAAAGCCGAGGGTTTCTTCATCCCAGTCTTCCGCTTCGAAAGCTTCTTCGTCGTCGAAATCCAGGCCGTCGTCGTACAGCTCTTCGGGTTGCATCGCATCCTCCCCGCGTTGGTTGACGAGGCCCATTTTGCGTACGCGAGTGTTACGCCAACGCCGCGCGGCGCAGGGTCCGGCCTGACTACGGGTGGACGTCCTCGGAGAACCAGTCGTCGGGGAGCTCGGTGCCGACGCGCTCGGCGCGCGCCTTCTTCAGCACGTAGGCGCCGGCGGCCGCGAACTGCAGGCCGGTGCCGACGTTGTTCATGAAGCCGGTGATCTCCTTGTCGCTCTGCCGCCCCTGCGCGCGGCCGCTCAGCACGTCGGCGAGGTCGGGAAAGCGCTCGACCCGCACGCTGCCGTCGTTCCACCAGCCGCCCGCGCTCTCGGCCTTCACGTTCGGCGTGTCTTTCATCACGTTGTCGAAGTGCTTGGTCTGGCGGCGGTTGCTGAGCACCACGCGGTCGCAGCGGTTGAGCACCTCGGCGTCCACCTCCTGCGTCTTGATGGTGCTGATATGCACGCCCGGCTTGAGCCAGCCCGGCTCGATCACCCGCACCATCGAGGAGGTCGCCGCCGCGATGACATCGGCGCCGTCGACGCAGGCGTCCGCGCTGTCCACGGCACGGATGTCGACGTCGTGGAGCTTCTTCGACTCGGCGACGAACGCATCGCGCGTCTCGCGGCGCGGGCTATAGACGCGCACTTCCCTGAACTTCCGAACCGCGAGCGCCGCGGCGAGCTGCGTGCCGGCCTGCCAGCCGCTGCCGATGAGCGCGAGGCGCCGCACCTCCTCGCGCGCGAGGTGCTTGAGCCCAAGGCCGCTCGTCGCGCCCACGCGCAGGCGTTGCATCACGCCGTCGGGGAACATGGCGAGGAGGGCGCCGGTCTCCATGCTGAAGAGGAGCACGAGGCCGACCCATCGGCCGTTCGCGAGCGGCTGCTTGACGCGGCGCGGCTTGCCGGCCACCAGCGGGTGAGTGACGACGTCGGAGTTGATGCGCAGCGCCTGGATGCCCTGCGCGGGCCAGGTGCCGCCCATGTGCTTGAAGGCGTAGTACGCCTGCGGGTGCGCGTTCGGTCCGATGTTGTCCACGCGCGGCGAGAACAGCACGCGCTCCGCCGCCACGTCGCGGTACATCGGCTCGAGCGCCGCCATGCACTCCTCGACGCTGAGAAGGCGCGCTACGTCGTCGTTGCTCAGGACGAGCATCGGGCTAGAATTTAACACCATGGCGCGCGGCTTCGAGGACCATTGCTGGAAAGACGTGGTCAGCGCCGAAGCGCTCGCCATCTACCGGGCCTACGAGCGCGAGATCTACGTCGGCGAGCGCCCGGCGCTGCTCGCCATCGATCTCTATAACCTCGCCTACGAGGGCGGCGCGCGCCCCGTGCACGAGCTCGTAAGAGAGCATCCCAGCACCTGCGGCGAATATGCCTGGGCGGCGATCGAGCCGACGCAGCGCCTGTTCGCCGCGGCGCGCGCCGTGGGTCTGCCGGTGTTCTACTCGACGGTGGATACCAGCGCCCTGGTGCAGGCGACCGAGCGGCGCGTCAACCGCGCCGACGAGCGCGCGTGGGAGATCCGCGCCGACTTCGCGCCGCAGCGCGGCGACGTCGTGGTGCGCAAGCAGCGCGCGAGCGTGTTCTACGGCACCCCGCTAATCGCGCACTTGAACAAATTCGGCGTGAGGAGCCTCATCGTGTGCGGTGAATCGACCTCGGGCTGCGTGCGCGCCTCCGTGGTCGATGCCTACTCCAACGGCTATCACACGGTGGTGGTCGAGCAGTGCACCTTCGACCGGCATCTCCTCTCGCACAAGGTGAATCTTTTCGACCTGCATCACAAGTACGCCGACGTGATGCACGTGGAGGACGTCGTGGCGCACCTGAAAAAATGAAACCCAGCCGCTACGGCCCATTTCCGTATACGCCGATCACGCGGCGGCCGAAGCTCGTCTGGCCGAACGGGGCGCGCGTCGCCCTCTGGGTGATCCCGAACATCGAGTTCTTCCCGCTGGATGAGCGCATGCCCGACGGCCCCGGCGGCTCGGGCGGTCTGATCCCCGATGTCCTCACCTGGGCGACGCGCGACTACGGCAACCGCGTCGGCATCTGGCGCTTGATGGAGGTGATGGCGCGCCACGGCGTGCGCGGCACCGCAGCGCTCAACAGCGAGGTGTGCGACGCGCACCCGGAGATCATCGACGAGGCGAAGCGGCTCGGCTGGGAGTTCATGGGCCACAACCAGTCGAACGTGCGCCGCCTGAACAAGCTCGCCGAGGGCACCGAGCGCGAGGTGGTGCGCGCGACGCTCGAGCGCATCGCCGCCGCCACCGGCCGCAAGGTGGCGGGCTGGCTGGGCTCAGGTCTCCAGGAGACGTGGCACACGCTGGACTATCTCGCCGAGTTCGGCTGCAAGTACGTCGCCGACTGGGTGAACGACGACCAGCCCTATGTCATGGATCTCGGCGGCCGGCGCCTTTGCTCGATCCCCTATTCCGCGGAGATCAACGACAAGGTGGCGGTGGAATACCACCACGTCAGCCCCGAGGAATTCGAGCGCATGATCCGCCGCCAGTTCGAGGTGCTCCACCGCGAGGGCGAGCGCTCCGGGCGAGTGATGGCGATCGCGCTGCACCCCTACATCTTCGGCGTGCCGCATCGCATCGACGCGCTCGACCGTGCGCTGAAATTCGTCGCGTCGCAGTCGGGCGTCTGGCTCGCCACCGGCGAGGAGATCGTCGAGCAGTATCTGAAGCAGGGAGGAGGGAAATGATGAACAGAATGCCCATCGCCGCATTGGCGCTTGCCGCGGCGCTCGCTGCTCAGGGCGTGCGCGCGGCCGACACCGTCACGCTCGGACTGGTGGCCAGGCTCGCCTTGCAATGGCCGGTCTACGCGGCCCTGGAGAAAGGCTACTTCGACCGCGCGGGCGTGAAGCTCGACATCGTCACCACCGGCGGCAGCGCCAAGGCCGCGCAGCAGCTCGCTGCCGGCGCGATCAACATCGGCGAGGCGGGGCTGCCCGATCTGCTGCGGCCGATCGAGCAGGGCGCGCCGATCAAGATCATCGCCTACGAGGTCGCCGAGCCGCCCTACAAGCTGGTCGGCAGGAAAGACCTGCGCTCGATCGCCGAGCTCAAGGGCAAGAAGGTCATGATCGGCGGCACGAAGGACATCACGCTCATCTACCTCGAGGCGCTGGCGAAGCCTGCGGGGTTGAAGGCGAGCGACTTCGACCTCCTTTATGCCGGCGCCACCACGGCGCGCTTTGCCGCGCTCGTCTCGGGCGGCGTCGACGCCGCGATCCTCACCTCGCCGTTCGAGTTCCAGGCGATCGGCCAGGGCTACTCC
>DASXRW010000352.1:0-9900 GCA_036506355.1 Burkholderiales bacterium | reverse complement strand
GGGTGCGCGCCATGCCGAGCCGCTCCACTTCGTCCCGCGAGGGGCGCAGACCGGCCGTATCGACGAGCACAACGGCCACACCATCGATATGGACCGGCTCGCGCAACGCGTCGCGCGTGGTCCCCGGAATGGACGTGACGATAGCCCGCTCTTCGCCCGCGAGACGATTGAGCAGGCTCGATTTGCCGACGTTGGGGCGCCCCGCCAGAACGGCGTGCACGCCGCTGCGCAGGAGGCTGCCCTGCCGGCTCCGCGCGAGCACCTCTTCGAGTGTGCTGCGCACGCGCGCCAGGCGCTGCGCAGCATCTTCGCGGTGCAGCTGGTCGAGCTCCTCCTCGGGAAAATCGAGTTGTGCTTCGGTAAGTGCGCGCAGCTCGACCAGCGCGCCGCGCAACGCTTCGATTGCGGCGGAAAATTCGCCGCTGAGCGAACGCAGCGCGCTGCGCGCCGCTTCCTGGCTCGCAGCATCGATAAGGTCCGCCACCGCCTCAGCTTGGGCGAGGTCGAGCCGCCCTTCCAGGAACGCACGCCGCGTGAATTCGCCCGGCTCGGCGAGCCTCGCACCTGCGTCTACGCAAGCCGCGAGCAGCATTTGCATCACCACGGGGCCGCCGTGTCCGTGCAGCTCGAGCACTTCCTCGCCGGTATAGGAATGGGGCGCCGGGAAATACAGGGCGACGCCTTGGTCGATGAGCTGGCCGCGCGCGTCGTTGAAGCGCGCGAGCGTGGCGCGCCGCGCAGCCGGCAGGCTGCCGACTACATCTGCGGCGATGCGCGGAACTGCCGGTCCGGATATGCGCACAATCCCGATGCCGCCGCGCCCGGCAGGCGTGGCGACCGCGGCGATGGTGTCGCGTACTACTTCATCTCTTGGCATGGGCAGGTTTGTCGCGGTCGAACATGCGCTGGATCTGCCACTGCTGCAGGATGGAAAGGATGTTGTTGACCAGCCAGTACAGCACGAGGCCGGCCGGGAAGAAGAAAAAGAAGATGCTGAATACATAGGGCATGTACTTCATGACCTGCGCCTGAACCGGGTCCGGCGGCACGGGATTGAGCTTGGTCTGGACCACCATCGTGACCGTCATCAGGATCGGCAGGACGAAGTAAGGATCGAGCGCCGAGAGGTCTTTGATCCAAAGCATGAACGGCGCGTGGCGCAGCTCGATCGCCGCCAGCAGCACCCAGTAGAGCGCGATGAACACCGGAATCTGCACGAGGATCGGAAAGCAGCCGCCGAGGGGATTGATCTTCTCGGTCTTGTAGAGCTCCATCATCGCCTGGTTCATCTTCTGCCGGTCGTTCGCGTACATCTCGCGGATCTTCGTCAGGCGCGGCGTAATCAGCTTCATCTTGGCCATCGACTTGTAGCTCGCCGCCGATAGGGGGAAGAAGATGAGCTTGATGAGCACCGTGAGCAGGATGATCGCCACACCCCAATTACCCGTCAGCGCATGCAATTTCTCCAGCAGCCAAAAGAGCGGCCAGGCGATGATGGCAAGCCAGCCGTAGTCGACGACCAGATCGAGCCCAGGCGCGGCCGCCTCGAGGCGGCGCTTTTCCTGGGGCCCGGCGTAAAGCGGCACGCTAGCCTTGCCGCTCGCGCCCGGCGCGAGGCTCACCGGCACGAGGAGCCTCGCGGCATAAGTGCCGTCCTGGCGCTTCTCCATGACGTAGTCGCGCGGTAGTCCCTGCGGCGCAAGCCACGCGGAGACGAAGTAGTGCTGCACGAAGGCAAGCCATCCGTCCTTGGCCTGCTTGATGTGATCGGCCTTGCCCTTGTCGAGGTCCGACGGATGCACCTTCTCGAACTTGCGCTCGTCGCTGTACACGGCGAAGCCGGTAAAGCTTTGCGCGCCAAAGGTCTCCGCCACGGAATTGCGGTTGCCCTCCGGTTTGCCGTCATGCGTCAGCTGAAAGTAGGCGTAGGTGGAAAGCGGCGCGCTTGCGCCATTGCGCAGCTGCAGGCTCACGTCGATCACGTAGCTGTTGCGCTTGAAGCTGAAGGTTTTCTCGACCTCGAGGCCGTCCCTACCCTGGGCGGTAAGGCGCAGCTCGACGCTCTCGGCGCCTGGCGCCAGCGCGCGCGGTCCGGGCTCGACGCGCCACAGCGAGCGGTGGTTGGGCCCGCCCTCGCCCGCCAAGCCCGTTTGCACCTCGTACTGGTGAGCGGGACCAACCAGCACAAAGTTCTTGTCGGGGTCGTTCGAGTCCTTGTGGCGCAGAAGCTCGAGACGCTTCAGCGTACCGCCGCGCGTATCGATCTCGGCGATGACCAGATCGGTCGTGATGCGAACCACTTCACCGCCGGCCTCCGCTGGCGCCGAGGGCGCGAGCTGTCCGGGCGGCGGCGCCGCCGCCGGCGTTTTTGCCGGTGTCGGCACCGCGGGCTGCGTGACCTGCACTGCAGGCGGCTTCGGACGCTGCTCGCGCTCCCAAGCCTCCCAGAGCATGAGCACGGAGAAACCGAAGATGAATAGAAGGATGAGCCGCTGGGTGTCCATGCTTAGGGTACCGGGTCGTAGCCGCCCGCATGCCACGGGCCGCACCGGCACAGGCGCCGCGCGGTGAGCCACGTGCCGCGCCACGCGCCATGCCGCGCAAGCGCCTGCTCGGCGTATTCCGAGCAGCTGGGATGAAAACGGCACGCCTGCGGCAGCAGCGGGCTCAGCACCCAGCGATAGGCGCACACCGCAGCGCGCAGTGCTCGCGCGATCATGCGCTCAATCGGCACAGCAGCTCGCGCAGCCGAGCCACCATGTCAGGGGAAGCCTGCACGCCATACGGCGGCCGCACCAGCAGATCGAGCGCGCCCAGATTTTCCTGCTCCAGTCGAAAGGCTTCGCGAATACATCGCTTGATGCGGTTGCGATCGGCCGCAGCGGCCGCGTGCTTGCGCGATATTAGGATGCCAAGCCGCGGCCGACCTTCGGCGCGGCGCTCGAGGAAAAAGGTATAGCCGGCCAGAGCGCGACGCTCCCCTTCGCGCAGCAGCCGCTCGAACTGCGCCTTGCGCCGCAGCCGGCGCGCTGCATCCAGGCCGAAACGCTTCTGTGCTGCCGCTACAACGGCTACAACCCGAGGCGACGCCGGCCGCGCGCGCGCCGGTTGCGCAGGACCGCGCGTCCGCCGCGTGTCCTGCTGCGCACGAGAAAGCCGTGGCGTCTCGCGCGGCGCGTCTTGGACGGTTGGTACGTGCGCTTCATGGCTGTCCCGAGTGCGAAAAAGGGCGGTATTAGAGCGTGCGCCGGATTGCATTGTCAAATCAAAAAAACGCGCGTCGCGCGCTGTGGATAACCCATCGCGAAGCGGGTAAAATTTCGACTCGTTTTAGGCCAATTAAAAGATGCAAAACCTCTGGGACGCCTGCCTGCGTCGGCTCGAGCAGGAGCTGCCCGCTCAGCAATTCAACACTTGGATTCGGCCCCTGGCGCCCGAGACGGGTGCGCCCAACGACACGCTGATTCTCGCGGCCCCCAACCGCTTCGTGCTTGAACTCGTTCGCGAGCGTTTCGCGGCGCGCATCGAGCGCCTTGCCGCGGAAGCGAGCGGCCGCGAACTTGGGTTGCGCCTGGTCCTCGCCCGCAGCGCCGATGCGCCGGCGCGTGCCGCGCAGGCCGCGGCGCGGGCGCCCGCCGAGCCCGCGGTCCGGGACCGCTCGCGGTTGAACCGCGGCTTTTCGTTCGACAGTTTCGTCACCGGCAAGGCCAACCAACTCGCGCGCGCCGCGGCGATCCAGGTCTCTGAAAACCCGGGTATTTCGTACAACCCGCTGTTCGTCTATGGCGGCGTCGGCCTGGGCAAGACACACCTCGTGCAGGCGATCGGCAACCAGGTCGCCGACCGGCGGCCCCAGGCGCGCATCCGTTACATCCACGCCGAGCAGTACGTGACCGACGTGGTGCGCGCCTATCAGCAGAAGTCCTTCGACGAGTTCAAGCGCTACTACCATTCGCTGGATCTGCTTCTGATCGACGACATTCAGTTCTTCTCCAACAAGGGCCGCACGCAGGAGGAGTTCTTCTACGCCTTCAACGCGCTGGTCGAGGCGCACAAGCAGATCGTCATCACCTGCGACACCTATCCGAAGGAGATCGCCGGCATGGAAGAGCGCCTGATCTCGCGCTTCGGCTGGGGTCTCACGGTGGCCATCGAGCCGCCGGAGCTGGAAATGCGCGTCGCCATCGTCCTGAAGAAAGCCGAGGCCGAGGCGGTCGCCGTGTCCGAGGAAATCGCGTTCTTCATCGCGAAACATATCCGCTCCAACGTGCGCGAGCTGGAAGGGGCGTTGAAGAAGGTGCTGGCGTTCGCCCGGTTCACGGGCCGCGAGCTCTCCCTCGACCTCGCCAAGGAAGCGCTGCGCGATATCCTCAACCTCAACAGCCGCCAGGTCAGCGTCGAGGGCATTCAGAAGACGGTAGCGGAGTATTTCAAGCTCAAGATCTCCGACATGCACTCGAAGAAGCGCAGCCGCAACGTGGCCCGGCCGCGCCAAGTGGCGATGGCGCTCGCCAAGGACCTCACGCAGATGAGCCTTCCCGAAATCGGCGAAGCCTTCGGCAACCGCGATCACACGACCGTGCTGCACGCCTGCCGGACAATCGCGAGCTTGCGCACGCGCGACAACTCATTGAACCGCGACTACCTCGTTCTCGAGCAGGTGCTCAAGGGTTGACGCCATGGAACAAGCTGTGTGCCACTCGCGCGCAATTTGTGAATAAGTCTGCGGCGCGCAAATCGGCGGCGAACTGTCCCCAAGGCATCACAGCCCATCCACAGCTTGCTCCGGGACTGCGGCAGCGGGCAAAGCACTGGGGAGCAACGGATTTCTTGCTTTGTCCCGGAAATGCCGCTGCCTTATTAGCTACTACTAAATAGGTAAATAACTAACAAATGATTAAAGCAAAGCGCGACGAGCTCCTCGCGCCGCTGGCCGCGGTGAGCGGAATCATCGAGCGGCGTCATACGCTGCCGATCCTGTCCAACGTGCTGATCGATGGCGCGGCCGAAGCGCTGAGCTTCCTCGCCACCGACATCGAAATCCAGATTAGCGCGCGCAGCGGGCTCGCAGGCGCGCGCGAGGCGCGTGCGCTCACCGTCGGCGCGCGCAAGCTGCTGGACATCTTGCGGGCCCTGCCCGAGGACGCCGAGGTCAGCCTGCAGCCGCAGGACAAGCGCCTGCTCGTCAAAGCCGGTCGCAGCCGCTTCAGCCTTCAGACTCTGCCCGCCGAGGATTTCCCGCGGCTGGCCAAGGCGGCCGGTGAGGTCGCGCGCTTCGCCATGCCGCAGAAGGCGCTGCGGCGCCTGCTCGGGCTGGTGCAATACGGGATGGCGCAGCAGGACATCCGCTATTACCTGAATGGCCTGCTGATGGTGGTCGAAGCGGGCGAGCTCAAGCTGGTCGCGACCGACGGACATCGTCTGGCGTATGCCTCGCTGCCGCTCGCCGCGAACTTGCCGCGCCAGGAGGCCATCGTGCCTCGAAAAACGGTGGCCGAGCTGGCGAAGCTGCTCGCAGAGAGCGATGACGAAGTGCGCATTGAATTGTCCGCGACGCAGGCGGGTTTCAGCTTCGGCGCGATCGAGCTGGTCTCCAAGCTGATCGACGGCAAGTTTCCGGATTACACTCGCGTCATCCCCACGCAGCACAAGAACCGGATGCAGGCGGAGCGCGAGCCGCTGCGTCAGGCTTTGCAGCGCGCGGCGATCCTGTCGAATGAGAAATTCCGTGGCGTGCGCTGGGTGCTCACCGATGGCAGCCTGAAGATCGTGTCCTCGAACGCCGACCAGGAAGAGGCGCAGGAGGAGCTCGAGGTGCGCTATGCCGGTGATGCGCTCGATATCGGCTTCAATGTCAATTACCTGCTCGACGTGCTGAACAACGTGCCCGGCAACGAGCTGGAATGCGCGTTCGGCGATTCCTCCTCCAGCGCGCTCATCAGCTACCCGAGCGAAAAGGGCTTCAAGTACGTCGTGATGCCGATGAGGATCTGACTTGGCGGCGAATCTCAATCCCAACGCCAGCGAGTACGGTTCGGACGCCATCAAGGTCCTGAAGGGCCTCGAGGCGGTGCGCAAGCGTCCCGGCATGTACATCGGCGACACCTCCGATGGCACCGGGCTGCATCACATGGTGTTCGAGGTGGTCGACAACTCGGTCGACGAGGCGCTCGCCGGCTTCTGCGACGAGATCATCGTCACCGTGCATACCGACAACTCGATCTCTGTGCTGGATAACGGCCGCGGCATTCCCACGGGGATCAAGACCGACGATGAGCTGCAGCGCTCCGCGGCCGAGATCGTGATGACCGAGCTGCATGCCGGCGGCAAGTTCGACTCCAATAGCTACAAGGTTTCGGGCGGCCTGCACGGCGTGGGCGTATCCGTGGTCAACGCGCTTTCGGAATGGCTGCGGCTCACCGTCTGGCGCGACGGCCAGGTCCACCAGATGGAGTTCCGCAACGGCGTGGCGGTGGCGCCGATCAAGGTGACCGGCGCGAGCGAGCGCCGCGGCACCGAAGTGCATTTCCTCGCTTCGCGCGATGTTTTCGGCACCGTCGACTACCACTACGACATCCTGGCGCGGCGCCTGCGCGAACTTTCGTTCCTGAACAACGGCGTGAAGATCGTGCTGATCGACCAGCGCGCCGGCAAGGAAGAGAACTTCGCCTTCTCCGGCGGCGTCAAGGGCTTCGTCGAGTACATGAACCGGGCGAAGAACATCCTGCATCCGAACGTGTTCGTCGGCCACGCCGTGAAGGACGGCATCACGGTCGAGGTCGCGATGCAGTGGAACGACTCGTACCAGGAGAACGTGCTCTGCTTCACGAACAACATCCCGCAGAAGGACGGCGGCACCCATCTGACGGGCCTGCGCACGGCCATGACGCGCGCGCTGAACAAGTACATCGAGCAAAACGAGATCGCCAAGAAGGCGAAGGTCGAGACGACGGGCGACGACATGCGCGAGGGCCTGGCCTGTGTCCTGTCGGTCAAGGTGCCGGAGCCGAAGTTTTCCTCGCAAACCAAGGAGAAGCTCGTGTCCTCCGAGGTGCGCCCGGTGGTGGAGGAAATCGTCGCCGAGAAGCTGCGCGAGTTCCTCGACGAGCGCCCGGTCGACGCTCGCACCATCACCGTGAAGATCGTCGAGGCGGCCGCGGCGCGCGAGGCGGCGCGCAAGGCGCGCGAGATGACGCGCCGCAAGGGCGTGCTCGACTCGATGGGGCTGCCCGGGAAGCTCGCCGACTGCCAGGAACGCGATCCCTCGAAGTGCGAGCTCTATCTCGTCGAGGGCGATTCGGCGGGCGGCTCGGCGAAGCAGGGCCGCGACCGCAAGTTCCAGGCGATCCTGCCCTTGAAGGGCAAGATCCTGAACGTGGAGCGGGCGCGCTTCGAGAAGCTGCTTTCTTCGGCCGAGATCGCCACGCTGATCACCGCGCTCGGCTGCGGCATCGGCGCCGAGGAATACAACCCGGATAAGCTGCGCTACCACCGCATCATCATCATGACCGACGCCGACGTCGACGGCTCGCACATCCGCACGCTGCTGCTCACCTTCTTCTATCGCCAGATGCGCGAGCTGGTGGAGCGCGGGCACATCTATATCGCTCAGCCGCCGCTCTACAGGGCGAAGCTCGGCAAGGAGGAGCGCTACCTGAAGGACGAGCATGAACTGAACGAGTTCATGCTGAAGCAGGCGCTGGTCGATGCCGCGCTGCACCCTGCGGCCGGCGCGGAGCCGATCGCGGGCGAGGCGCTCGCCGAATTAGCCAAGTCCTACCTGCTCGCGCAAGCGGTCATCGACCGCGTCTCGCGCATCATCGATCGGGAGGTCTTGCAGGCCATGCTGCGCGGCGTGACGATCGACTTGTCGCGCCGCGACACGGCCGAGGCCTCGGCCGAGGCCTTGGAGGCGGCGGTCGGCGGCGAAGGCATCGCGGTGGCGCCGCACTTCGATCAGAAGACCGACCGCTACCAGGTGCGCATCGAGCGCACGCGCCATGGCAACGTGCGCATGAGCACGATCGACACGGAGTTTGTCCATTCCGGCGACTATGCGCAGATCCGCCAGACCGCGCAGATGCTCGCCGGTCTGATCGGCGAAGGCGCGTACGTGCAGCGCGGCGACAAGAAGCAGCCGGTGCGTGATTTCGCCGAGGCGATGCGCTGGCTGCTCGGCGAGGTCGAGAAATCAATGAGCCTGCAGCGCTACAAGGGCCTGGGCGAGATGAATCCCGAGCAGCTCTGGGAGACGACCATGAACGTGGCGGCGCGGCGCCTGCTCAGGGTGCAGATCGAGGACGGCATCGCCGCCGACGAGATCTTCACGAAACTCATGGGCGACGAGGTCGAGCCGCGCCGCGCGTTCATCGAGTTGAACGCGCTCGGGGTGCGGAACCTCGACGTGTAGGTTTTTCCTCGGCCGGCTTTTCGGGCTTCTCCTTCGGCGCTCGCGGCTGGAACTCGAAGCCGATCTTGCCGTCGGGCTGCTTGACGAGAAACGCCTTGAACTTGCGCCCCTTCTTCGAGACGAAGCCGGTCAGCAAATCGGTGCGCCCGGTCTCGAGCAGCTTCTTCATCTGCTCGCGCTCGATCGGCTGCTGCAGGATCATGCGGCCGGAGCGGAAATCGCAGCTCCGCTTCGGGCCGACCGCGTTCTCGCAGGTATAGGCCATGCCGTGCTCGAAGACCCGGCCGCCGTCCTTCGGGCAGGCGCCGAGCGGCTGCTGGTTGCTGAAATCGGGTGCTTCGTCGCCTTCGCCCGCTTGGCCGAAGTCGAACTCGGGACGCAGGTCGTCCGTGAGGCGCACCACGGCGGCGAAGGGACGTCCCTGCCGGCTGCGAAAGCCGGTAAGCGGTCCGACAACGCGCTTGGTGATCAGCTCCGCGACTTCCTCGGGCGACCATTCGCGGCCCGAGGTCACCTTCCAGATCGCGAAGTCGCACTTCTGGCATTGGAACTTGCGGTAGTTCTCCTGCACCACGCCGCCGCACTTCGGACAGGGCGCAGGTACCGTCGCATAGACCACGTCCGGGATCTCGCCGGTCTTGATGACGGTGACGACCTTGCGCACCAGCTCGGAGATCTCCTTCATGAACTCGTCACGCTTGAGCTTGCCGGCCTCGATCAGCTTGAGCTTGTGCTCCCACTCGCCGGTGAGCTCGGGCGATGCGAGCTCGACGATGTGCAGCATGTGCAGCGCGAACATCAGCGAGAAGGCCTTGGGTGTCGGCACGAGCTCGCGGCCTTCACGGTTGACGTATTCTTCGCGGATCAGCCCCTCGATGATGGCGGCGCGCGTCGCCGGTGTGCCGAGGCCCTTCGCCTCCATCGCTGCTCGTAGCTCGTCGTCTTCGACCAGCTTACCCGCGCCTTCCATCGCCGAGAGCAGCGTCGCCTCGGTGTAGCGCGGCGGCGGCTTCGTCTGGTGCGCCTGCTCGGCGACCTCGAGCACGCCGACCTTTTCGTTCGGCTCGATCGCCGGCAGGTTCTGCGTCTCCTCGCCTACGGCGCGGCCGTAGACGGCGAGCCATCCGGGGCTTTGCATGACGCGGCCCTCGGTCTTGAAATGATGCTCGTCCACGCGCGTGATGCGCGTCGTCTGCAGATACTCGGCGGCCGGGTAGAACACCGCGAGGAAGCGACGCACCACCATGTCATAGAGCTTCTGTTCCGCCTCGTTCAGGTGCTTGGGCGTCTGCAGCGTCGGAATGATGGCGAAGTGATCCGAGATCTTGGTGTTGTCGAAGATGCGCTTGTTCGGCCTCGCCCAGCCCTGCTTCAGGATCTGCCGCGCGAAGGAGGAGAACGCCGGCGTTGCGCCGAGCGCCTTCAGCGTGTCCTTTCCCGTTGGCACATAGTCCTCGGGCAGCGCGCGCGCATCGGTGCGCGGATAGGTC
>DASXRW010000351.1:0-1875 GCA_036506355.1 Burkholderiales bacterium | reverse complement strand
GCGCCGTCCATGTAGACCTGGCCGCCCGCGGCATGCACCAGCTCGCAGATGCGTGTGATGCCTTCCTCGAACACGCCGTGCGTCGACGGGTAGGTGATCATCAGCACCGCGAGCCGCGCGCGGTGCTCGGCGACCTTGCGCTCGAGATCCGCGAGATCGACGTTGCCGTTCTTGTCGCAGGCGACGACCACGATGCGCAGGCCCATCATCTGCGCGCTAGCCGGATTGGTGCCGTGCGCCGAGGCGGGAATCAGGCAGACGTCGCGGTCGCTCTGGCCTCTGGACGCGAAGTAGCTGCGGATCGCGAGCAGCCCCGCGTACTCGCCCTGCGCGCCGGAATTGGGCTGCAGCGAGACGCGCGGGAAGCCGGTGATCTCGGCGAGCATCGCCTCGAGCTCGCGCAGCATCTCGAGCGTGCCGCGCACCTGCTCGGGCGGCGCGAAGGGATGCAGCACGCCGAACTTCGGCCACGAGAGCGGAAGCAGCTCCGCCGCAGCATTGAGCTTCATGGTGCACGAGCCCAGCGGAATCATCGAGTGCACCAGCGAGAGATCGCGGTTCTCCAGCCGCTTGAGGTAGCGCATCATCTCGGTCTCGGTGTGGTAGCGGTTGAAGACCGGATGGCTGAGCACCGCGTCCGTGCGCCGCAGTTCGCGCGGGATCGAGACAGGCTCCACCGTCAGCTCGCGCGCTATGCGTTCAATCTCGGGCCGCTTGCCCGTCAGCACCTCGGCGATATCGGCGACATCCTGCAGCGTGGTGGTCTCGTCGAGACTCACGCCGACGCGGCCGCCGTCGAGATAGCGCAGATTGATGCGCTTTTCCGTCGCGCGCGCACGCACCGCGTCAGCGGGAGCCTGGAATATCACGGTATCGAAATAGGCTTCGCTCTCGCCGCGGGCGCAAGCGACGAGGAGGCGCGCCATGAAGTTGACGCGCTGCGCGATGCGCGCGAGGCCGCGCGGCCCGTGGTAGACGGCGTAGAAGCCCGCCATGTTCGCGAGCAGCGCCTGCGCGGTGCAGATGTTGCTCGTCGCCTTGTCGCGGCGGATGTGCTGCTCGCGCGTCTGCAGCGCCATGCGCAGCGCCGGCCGGCCCGCGGCGTCGCGCGACACGCCGATGATGCGGCCGGGCATGGCGCGCTTGTGCTCGTCGCGGCAGGACATGAACGCGGCATGCGGGCCACCGTAACCCATCGGCACGCCGAAGCGCTGTGCCGAGCCGATGGCGACGTCCGCGCCCATCGCGCCCGGCGAGCGCAGCAGCATGAGCGCGAGGAGATCGGTGCCCACCGAGACCAGTCCCTGCGCCGCGTGCACTGCGCCGATCGTCTGCGACCAGTCACGGATGCGGCCGTAGGTGTCCGGGTATTGGAGATGCGCGCCGAACACCGCCGCCGGATCCAGTTTCTGCGGATCGCCGACGACGAGCTCGATGCCGAGCCATTGCGCGCGCGTGCGCATCACCGAGAGCACCTGCGGATGCGCTGCGGCGTCGACGAAGAATGCCTTCGCCTTGCTCGGGCTCGAGCGCCGGATCATCGCCATCGCCTCGGCGGCTGCAGTGGCCTCGTCGAGGAGCGACGCGTTCGCCACCGGGAGGCCGGTGAGATCGATGACGAGCTGCTGGAAGTTGAGCAGCGCTTCCAGGCGTCCCTGCGAGATCTCGGCCTGGTAGGGCGTATACGCCGTATACCAGCCAGGGTTCTCCATGACGTTCCTCTGGATCACCGCCGGCGTGTGCGTGCCGTAATAGCCCATGCCGACGTAGCTGCGCCACACCTCGTTATGCACCGCGTGCGCGCTCAATTCGGCGAGCGCCTGCAGCTCGGTCTCGGGCTCGCCGAGCTTGAGCGGCTCCTTGAGGCGGATCGCC
>DASXRW010000350.1:0-7694 GCA_036506355.1 Burkholderiales bacterium | reverse complement strand
ACGGCGATCACCGCCTCGGGCGAGTTGTGCAGGAAGATGACGACGCGATCGCCGCGGACGATGCCTTGCTTATGTAATTCCGCTGCGAAGGCTGCGGCGCGAGCGGCCAGGTCCTGGTAGCTCAGGCGCGCCGGCCCGGCGACCAGCGCCGTCTTACCCGGAAAGCGCCGGGCGCTTTCGAGCAGGAAGGATTCGACGCGCACCGTCAGGCAACGAGTTCGATCTTGCGGGATTCGAGCTTGCGGCTGACGTAAGTGCTGATCGCGCGGATCGAGTCGAGGTTCTCCGGCAGCATCTCGTCGTCGTGCACTTCGATGCCGAAGGTGGTCTCGAGAAAGCACACCAGCTCGAGCACGCCGGTGGAGTCGATGATGCCGGCGTCGAGCAGCGAGGCGTCATGCGTGATGGCGTCGCCGTCGTCGCGGAACAGGAAATTCTCGCCGATGAAGCGGCGCACCGCGAGGCTGATGTCGTGTTTCATGAGCTGGGAGTTTCCGGGCAAGCGAGACGATAGCGGAGCTTCGTGACACGGGATTCGAATCGGCCAGCCTCCTTCAGATTAGCCGCTTTCAGATCAACGCTTGCACGTAGCATGAATGCAAAAGCTGCGTCGACAGGATACCGATGAATGCCATGTTGTCGCCGGCCGAGACTGGTCCGAGCGGACTACGGCACTTCTGCACCAGGCGGCGCACGGCACGGGGCTCGAAATAGCCGGCGCGGGCGATGGCCCCGGGCGAGAGCAACGCCTCCACGTACTCGGGGGCGCCGGCATGCAGAAAGCTCTCGCTGTCGGGCGCGCGATACGGCTGCTTGGGGCGCTCGACGATCGAGCGCGGCAGGTGGCGGCCGAGTTGCCTCCTCAGGACGTACTTTTCGCGCAGCCCGCGCAGTTTCATCGCCGGCGGCAGCGCGGCGCCGAGCTCGACCACCCGGTGGTCGAGGAACGGGAAGCGGCCTTCGACCGCGTGGGCCATGGCGACACGGTCGCCCTGCGACGAAAGGATGTAGCCGGGCAGGAGACAGCCGGTCTCGAGGTACTGTGCCCGCGACAGCGGATGCCAGGAGGCGAATTCGGCCGGCAGGGTGGACCGCAGGTCTTCGAGCGGATCGTAGCCGTTGATCGCGCGGCGCAGCTCGCCCGAGTAGAACTGGCTGATGCGCCGCGTGAGCGCAAAGCGCGGCAGGTGCGAAAACAGCGGATCCTCGCTCGCCGCGAGGCCGGTGCGGAAGAAGGCTTCCAGGTAGCGCGTGGGCTGCGCTTGCAGGCCGCCGAGGTACGGGTAGAGCCGGCGCAGGAGCAGCGGCCGCCACTTCGAGTTCGGCTGGCGTGCCCAGAAGCGGCGCACCAGCGCCTCCTTGAAGATGTCGTAGCCGCCGAAGACCTCGTCCGCGCCTTCGCCGGTGAGCACCACCTTGAAGCCATGGTCGCGCACCTGGCGCGCGAGCAGGTAGAGCGCCGCGGGCGCGGCGCGCAGCACCGGCCGCTCGGTGTGCCGGATGACCTGCTCGAAGCTCGGCGCGATGTCGCCACGCATGCAGCGCAGCGACGAGTGATCGGTGCTCAACGCCTCGACCAGCGTGCGCTGATAGGGCGATTCGTCGAGCTCGGGGCTTTCAAACTCGAGCGAGAAAGTGCGCAAGCCTTCGTTGTGCCGCTTGGCGAGCGCCGTGGTCACCGACGAGTCGAAGCCGCCGCTCAAATAGGCGCCCACGGGCACGTCGGCCCGCATGCGGATGCGCGTCGCGTCGGCGAGCAGCGCTTCGACCTGCTCGCCGATTTCATCGCCGTCTGCGCTCGAGCGCTCGCCGCGCGGCGGGAAGCGCAGTTTCCAATACTGCTGCACCTTCACCGTGCCGTGTTCCGCGATCAGCTGATGGCCCGGCGGCAGCTCGTACACGCCCTTGAACGCGGTGCGGGGCGCGAGCGGCGACCAGAACGTGAAGCACTGGTCGAGGCCGAGCGGGTCGAGCTCGGCGCGCAGCCCCGGATAGAGGAAGAGCGACTTCACCTCGGAGGCGAACACCAGCACGCCGTCGTGCACGGTGTAGTAGAGCGGCCGCACGCCCATGCGGTCGCGCGCCATCACCAGGCGGCTCCGCTCGCGATCCCAGATGGCGTAGGCGAAGTCGCCGTTGAACGATTCGACGCACGCCGGTCCGTATTCGGCGTAGGCGTGCAGGAGGGTCTCGGTGTCGCTGCGCGTGCGAAACGCGCGCCCCCGCCCGATCAACTCGGCGGTCAGCTCCACATAGTTAAAAATTTCGCCGTTGAACGTGACCCACAGCTTTTCATCGGCGGTGGCAAGCGGCTGCCTGCCGCCGGCGAGGTCGATGATGGAGAGCCGCCGGTGCCCGAGCCCGGCACGGCGGTCGAGGTAGACGCCGGCGTCATCCGGCCCGCGATGGCGCACCGCCTCGACCATGCGCTCGAGCACGCCGCGCGGCGCGAGCGGACGGGGCGTGAGCGCGAAGAAGCCGGCGATGCCGCACATCGGAGACCGAACCTACGGTGCTTCGTGCGACTTTGATGACCCCCCGGCTAGTCCCTTTGGAGCCCCGCTAGAATGCGGCCCATGCCTTTCAAAGCATTCAACTTTTCGCGCTGGATCGACGAGCACGCCCATCTCCTCAAGCCCCCGGTCGGCAACCAGCTCGTGTTCCCGGCGGCCGAGGACCTGATCGTCCAGGTGGTCGGTGGCCCGAACCAGCGCACCGATTACCACGACGACCCCTATGAAGAGTTCTTTTTTCAGCTCAGGGGAAACATCGTGCTGAACGTGATCGAAGATGGCCGTCCGGCCCAGATTCCCGTGCAGGAGGGCGAGATCGTCCTGCTCCCGGGTCATTACCGCCATTCGCCGCAGCGGCCCGAGCCGGGCTCGGTCGGCCTGGTGGTGGAGAAAATCCGGCCCCTCGACGTGGACGATGCGTTCGAGTGGTATTGCCCGAAGTGCTGGGCGCGCGTGCATCGCGTCGAGGTGAACGTCCAGGACATCGTGAGCGATCTGCCGCCGCTCTTCGAGGCGTTCTATGCGAGCAGCCGCAAGTGCCCGCAGTGCGGGCATATCCACCCCGGCAAAGGCTAGCGACGAGGAATTCGGGGTCAGGGCCGCAATTATTTCGCCGCGAATCGCGCCGAGGCGAATGAAGGGCCGGGAATAATTACGGTCCTGACCCCGAATTCCTAGCGGGCCAGCGAGAGCCGGATGCGGTTGCGGCCGAAGAGGTAGGCGTAGTCGCGCGCGGCGGCGAGCTCGCGCGTAAGCAGTACGCCGAGGCCGCCGATCTTTCCGATCTCGACCTGGTGGGCGAACGGGTTGAAGGGAGGAGCGGTGTCCTCGTAGGACACCTGTACGGCCTGGGGCTGCGCATCCAGCATGATCCAGATCGGCGCATCGCAGTCGCCGCGGTGGCCGTGGTTCACCGTGTTGATGAACAGTTCCTCGAGCACCAGGTTCAGGCGCAGGCAGCGCTCGCGCGCGAGATCGGTTTCGGCGCAAAAGCCCTCGAGGAACGACCCGATGCGCCGCAACTCGGCGAGCCGTGCAAGAAACATTGCTGAACGGGTATTTTTCACGCTGCCGGCCATAGTGGTGCGCGCATTATAGAATCCGAAAAAACAACCCCTTGGGGTCTTTATGCGCTTCACGATTGCTGCAGTCCTGCTCGGCTTCACGGCGAGCGCCTGGGCCGCCGACGTCGGCGAGATCAAGGTCGCGCGCGGCGTCGCGCACCTCGAGCGCGGCACGGAGCGTCTGCCGGTGCGTGTGGGCATGCCGGTGCAGCAAGCCGACAAGCTCGTGACCGGGGCCGACGGCACCGTCGGCGTGACCTTCAGCGACAACAGCCTGCTTTCGGTCGGCCCGAACAGCGTCCTCGCGATCGATCGCTACGTGTTCGACTCGACCACCCACGCCGGCCAGTTCGACAGCACGCTCAGCAAAGGCACGCTCGCCGTGATCTCCGGCAAGATCGTCAAGCAGTCGCCGGATGCCATGCATGTGCGCACGCCTTCGGCGATCATGGGCGTTCGCGGTACGGAATTCATCGTGCGCGTGGACTGATGGCGGTCCTCGCCGTCGCGGTTGCGATCGGCGTGGCGCTGTTCCTCATGCACCCGGGCGCGCCAAACGAGACGGTGGTGGTTCTGCCCGGACCCGACGGCAAGACCGGCACCGTGGTCGTACAGCGCGGCGACAGCCGCCAAGTGCTCGACCAGCCTTACGCCACGAGCCGCAGCGGCCAGGCCGAGGTCGCGCGCCTCTCGGACGCCGAAGTGCGCGAAAACTTCGGCGCGACGCTCCAGGGGCTGCCGGCGCGGCCGACGGCATTCATGCTGCATTTCACCACCGGCACGGACGAGCTCACCCCGGAGTCAAAGGCCGAGCTGCAGAACGTGCTCGCGGCGCTCAAGGACCGGCCGCTGCCCGACGTGCTGGTGATCGGGCATACCGACACGGTCGGCGATGCCGCGGGCAACGATCGCCTCTCGGCGCAGCGCGCCGAGACGGTGAAGGGGTTTCTCGTCGACATCGGCATTCCCGCCGCGCGTATTCGCACTGCCGGCCGCGGCGAGCGCGAGCTCCTGATTCCCACCGCCGACGACGTCGACGAGCCGCGCAACCGCCGCGTCGAGATCAACGTTCGCTAAGGCGCTCCGCGCCGACCCTCCTTTAGGCGCCGTTCCGGCGCACGCAAAGCAGCGTCAGGTCGTCCGATTGCTCCGCCGCGCCGGCGAAGCGCCGCACGTCGTCGCGCAGCGCCGTGGCGATCGTCTGCGGGGCCGCGCCCGAAAGGCCATGCATCGCTTCCAGCATGCGCCTGGCACCGTAGAGCTCGCCGCGTTGATTCATCGCCTCGGTTACGCCGTCGGTGACCGCACAGAGCCAGCCGCCGGGTTCGAGCTCGAGCTCGCTGCTGGAGTAAACGAAGTCGCGGATCACGCATAACGGCGGACCGCCGGAGTGCATCAGCCGCTGCGGCGCGCGCCCCGGCTGGCAGGCGACCGGCGGTTCATGTCCGGCGGTGCAGAAGGCAAGGCGGCCGTTGCGCGCGTCGAGCACGCCGGCGAAGGCGGTGACGAAGAGCGACTCGGGATTGTCGCGGCTGATCTCGGCGTTCGCCTGATTGAAGATTTCCGCCGGATCGCGCGCGCCGCGCAGCGCGATGCTTTTGAGCAGCGACTTCGACAGCGCCATGAAAAGGCTCGCCGCCAGGCCTTTGCCCGAGACATCGCCGACGAGGAAGAAGAGGCGATGCTCATCGAGCATGAAGCAGTCGTAGAAGTCGCCGCCGACGGTGCGCGCCGGCTCGAGCAGCGCGTCGAGCGCGAAGCGCCGCTCGGCTGCGAAGAGCTCGCGCGGCGCGGGCAGCAGGCCCATCTGGATGCGGCGCGCGGCTTCGAGCTCGCCCGCGACGCGGGCCTGCGCCTCGCGCAACAGGCGCCGCTGGCGATCGGCCTCGGCGAGCGTCGAGGCGAGCAGCGTCGCGAACAGGAACGCTGCGGCGAGGGCCGGCGCCGCGACGTTCAGCAGATATCCCGCGCGAAACGCGACGAGCCCGGTGGCCACCAGCGCCGCGAGCAATGCCGCGAGCAGGCTGGCCGACACCCATGGGCGGAGCGCCGGCACGCAAAGCACGAGAGCGAGACCGGCGGCAGCAAGCAGCCCAGCCTCGATCCAGGTTGCGCCGCTCGGGCGGCGCAGGTACTCGCCGTCGAAGATCTGCTCGAGGATCTGCGCGTGCACCTCGACGCCGGGGATGCGCTCGCCGAGCGGCGTAGTCTGGAAGTCGAGCAAGCCGAGGCCCGTCATGCCGACGAGCACCAGCTTGTCGCGCAGCAGCTCGGCCGCCGTGCCGCCGCTCAGCACGTCTTCGGCCGAGACGAAGCGCCCGGCATCGTGACGGCCGAAATAGACGTGCAGCGAGCCGTCGGACTGCAGCGGCACGCTGAGATCGCCGATGCTCAGCGCCACGCGCTCGCCGCCCTGATCGGTGAGGCGCAGGAGCGGCGCGCCGGCCGCGACGCGGATCATCTCGATGGAGAGCGCGGGCACGATCACCTGGCCGATGCGCGCGACGAGCGGCACGCGCCGCACGATCTGCTTGGTGTCGGAGCTGATGAGGCCCCGGCCGTCCGCGGCGCGGTTGATCTCCGCGCGGCTCTGCAGGTGCCCGTCGAAGCGGCGCAGCGGCAGCTCGCGCTTGGTCGTGATGCGCGCCGGCGCCGCCTGCGGCGGGAACGGATAGCGCCGGTCGCGGTATTCGAGGCCCGCGATGGCCATGACCACCTTCCCGCGCTGGATGGCCTGGGCGAGCAGCGCATCGGCGCTCGCCGACGAGCGGTCGGGCTCGACGAACAGCAGGTCGACACCGACGGCGGCGGGCCGCGCCGCGGTGATGGCGTCGATCAGCTGGGCGACGACGCTGCGCGGCCAGGGCCATTGGCCGCGCGCGTCGAGCGCGCGCTCGTCGATCGCGACGATCACCGCCGGCGCCGTACCGCGGCTGCGCGGCATCAGCTTCTGATAGCTGTCGAAAACCGCGTCGCGCAGCGCGCCGAGCGGCGGCGGCTCGAGGCCGATGAGCAGGCACAGCGCCGCGGCGAGGCCGGTGCCGACCGCGCGCGGGCCCGAGCCGAACCTCAGAGATCGATCTCCAGCCCGTCGTGCGCGGCGGAGACGCGCAGCGGCTGCGCGCCGCGCGTGAGTTCCTCCAGGCGGCGGGCATCGCGCAGCGCGCCCTCGATGGCCGCATCGCTGTTGGCGGGCTCGTGGTGGAACAGCACCAGGTGCTTTGCGCCCGCCATCTGGCAGAGCTCGACGCCGACCACGTTGCTGGAGTGTCCCCAGTCCTCCTTCACCGAGATCGCCTCCGCCAGGGAGTACATGGCGTCGAAGATGACGAGGTCGGCATCGCGGAAGAAAGCGACGATGGCTGCGGTCTGCACGCGATCCTCGAGCTTGTGCTCCGAATCGGTGGTGTAGACGATGCTGCGGCCGCCGATCTCGAAGCGGTAGCCGTAGGAGTCGCCGGAATGACGCTGCAGCTGCGGCGTCACGCTCAGGCCGCAAACCTGGAACGGCTTGCCGGGAGGCAGCCTGATGAACTCGATCGTCGCGCCGAGCTGCTCGAACGACACCGGGAAGCAGGGTGGCGACTGCTGCAGGCGAAACGCGTGCTCGAGGGTGTCGTGGCAGCCGTGGATGCGGATGCGCGTCCCCGGGACGTATGCCGGGCCAAAAAACGGGAAGCCCATGATGTGGTCCCAGTGCACGTGCGACATGAAGACGTTCACCGTCGCGGGGCGAGCGCCCTGGCGCGCGAGGATGTGCTCGCCGAAGGCGCGCGCGCCGCTGCCCATGTCGCAGACGAAGTAATCGCTGTGGCCGGTCTCGAACTCGACGCAGGAGGTGTGGCCGCCGTAGCTGTGGCTGACCGAGAAGGGCAGCGTCTCCTGCGCGAAGGCATGCGCCTCGCCGTAGGACTCGAAGCGCCGCCCCGAGGCGGCGACCAGCGCGCGCGCGAGCTTGTCGCGGATGTCGGCCGCGGTCAGCGCGACCGGGATCGAGCCGCGCGTACCCCAGAAGCGTACGCGCATGCCGCGCTCAGCCCTTGTCGAAAGCCTGGGCCGCCTGCGGCGAGACCGAAGCGAGCGCCTCGCGCGTCGTGCCGAACACCGGCAGCACGAG
>DASXRW010000349.1:0-10473 GCA_036506355.1 Burkholderiales bacterium | reverse complement strand
CCGCCCGCCCTGTTGCCGGTACAGACCCAACACCGGCGCCCACGGAAATCGGTCGCGCCGCGGCCTTACACGGCAATGAACTGCTACGCCGCGGATACAGCGTCGACCAGGTCGTCCACGACTATGGGGATGTCTGCCAAGCCGTCACCGAGCTGGCCGTCGAACAGAATGCGCTCATTGCCGTAGACGAGTTTCGAACTCTCAACCGTTGCCTCGACAATGCGATAGCCGATGCCGTAACAGCGTTCGGGCGCGAAGCGTTCGGGCGTGACCGCCAGATCTCAATCACCGCGCAAGCAGAAACCTTGCACAACTACTTGGGCGCATTTTCGCAGGAGCAGCGACGCTTACTCGATATGGCGATCCAGACATTTTCCGCGCTCCAGACGGGGAACATAGGAATGACCGGGGCGACCGCCACAGTGCACAAGAATAGCTTGCTCGCACTACGCGCCCTCGTGGATGCATCCATTAGCGACATTCGCCTAGCATCCGCAAAGGCCGCCCTTCTACCCCACCCGACACCGACCACGCTCTGATAGGGCGTCAGATCATCTTCGCGGGAAGCTCTACGGAGGGCGGCTTGCCGAAAAAGTAGCCGTGCATCTCGTCGCGCTTCAGCAGCCGGAGGCTCTTCGCCTGCTCTTCGGATTCGACACCCTCCGCAAATGCTTGCCGATCGAACGCGCGCGCCACTAGTACGCCAGCACACAGACTGCGCGCGCGTCGACGCATATTCTGCAGCTCTAGGAATCTGGCCTTATCAGGAGGCGCGTCATGAAATGGGCAGGGATGTACTTTGTTGGGTTCGTCATCCTGATCGGTGGCGTTCTCGCTGCTCTCTGGAAACTGGGCGTCCTGCAGAACATCGACACAACCTGGATAGTGATTGGCATCGCGATCCTGATCGGCCTGGGGATCATGATCTCGGTCGCCAACAGCGGGTCCAAAGAAAATATCCAGATCGACCGGAAGTAAGCGGCAAGCGGAATTGCCCCCGAGCGCAAGTATTGCAATCACCATGTCACGCCTCGTCTGCTCCCCTTTTGGAGACCGCTACGCCTTGTAGACAACGAGTCGCGCAAAGCTCGGGCAGCTAGGAAGAGGCTCTGGTTTCGAGCTCCAACTGCCTGAAATGTGGCGCGCCCGGCAGGATTTGAACCCACGACCCCCTGGTTCGTAGCCAGGTACTCTATCCAACTGAGCTACGGGCGCGAAGGGCGCGATTATAGCAAGGCTTATGTCGACTCGAATCGCCGTCGCGCGCCTCTGGCACGAGGGAAACTCGTTCACGCCGGTGCTCACGCGCCTCGCGGATTTCGAGCGGCGCGAGTGGCGCAAAGGCGAGGACGTCGCCAAGTTCTATGCCGGCAGCCGCACGGAACTCGGCGCGGTGGTCGATTTCTTTTCCGCTAATCGGAGCCTGACCCCGATTTACTTGCGCTGCGCGGCTGCTGGACCGGGCGGCGCGGTCGAGGAGGCCGACCTGCAGACGATCATCGCCGAGATCGTCGAAGGCGTGCGCGCCGCGAACGCTGAGGGCTTGTATCTCTCGCTGCACGGCGCGCTCATCGGCTCGCAGACGCTGTGTGCCGACCTCGCGCTTCTCAAGGCGGTGCGCACCGCGCTCGGCGCACGGCCGCTTGCCGTGAGCTTCGATCTGCACGCCAACCTGGATCCCGCCATCGCGCAGCTCGCCGATGTCGTCGTCGGCTACAAGACCCATCCGCACGTCGACATGTACGAAACCGGCTGGAAGGCGCTCGATCTGCTGAACCGGGACCTGCGGGGCGAAATAAAACCGGTCGTCGCGATCGCGAAGGCAGGTGCGATCCTGCCGAGCTTCAACATGCGCACCGCCGATGGCCCGATGGCCGAGATCGAGGCGCTGGCGGCAAACCACGCCACCGGCAGCATTCTCGATGCGACGCCCTTCGGCGGCTTCGCCTATGGCGATACGCCGTGCGCGGGCGCATCGGTCGCAGTGACCGCGGACGGCGATCGCGCGGCGGCGCAAGTCCTCGCGGCCGGACTGGCGAAGGAGATGTACCGTCGGCGCGCACGCTTCGCGGTGCGGCTGCCGACGCCGGAGCAGGCGTTCGCGAATCTTGCCCGGACCGGAAAACCGGCGGCGATCCTCGAGCCCTCCGACAATCCGCTCTCCGGCGGCGTCGGCGACAGCACTGGGCTTCTCAGAACTTTCATAGAACAGCGAAGCAATCTGCGAGCGGTGTTCGCGTTCTTCTGCGATCCGGCACTCTCGGCGCGCTGCGAACCGGGTGCGCGCATGCGCGTGGAGCTGGGCGGGCGCCTTTCACCCGCGTGGGGGCCGCCGCTTGCGCTCGAGGTAGAAGTGGAGCGCGTCACCGACGGCTGGTTTCGCAACGCCGGACCGATGGAACGCGGGCTCGACGTCAATCTGGGGCGCACCGCGGTTTTGAAGGCCGGCAACCTGCGGGTGATCGTTACCGCGGCTTGCCTCGCGCCAAACGATCCCCAGTACTTTCGCCTGCACGGCATCAATCTCGCCGCGGTCGACCTGGTGTGCGCGAAAGCGAAGAATCATTTCCGCGCCGCCTTCGGCACGGTGTTCGACCCCATCATCGAGGTCGACACGCCGGGGCCGGCGGCGGCGGATCTCGCCGCCCTGCCCTTCAGGAATCTGCCGCCCGGCCTCTTATAGCTCGCGCCCGATCGCGCGGTCGAGCGAGTACGGGCCGCCGCCGCGCAGCGCGATGGCGAACATCACGAGCCCCCAGAAGAGCGGGTATTCGTAGCCGCGCTCGCCCCAGCCGAACTTCGGCAGGTGCTGATAGACGATCACCGACATCTCGATGGTGATGGCGGCCGCCCAGAAGCGCGTGAAGAGACCCAGGGCGACGCAAAGGCCGCCGAGCGTCTCGAGGATGATCAGCACTACGGCAAGGGGCTCGGCGGGCCCAATGCCTCGCTTCACCAGCGCCATCTGCGCAGTGGCGTTCACGCCCATCATCAGCTTCGGCCAGCCATGCGGGATGATGATCAGCCCGGCGGTGAGCCGGATCAGCAGCCACGAGAGCGGTTCGGCCCACTCGTAGAAGGACTTGAGCTGCGGAATGAGCAGCCGTGGTGCGGTCTTTTCCATGTCCCCTCCCCATTGGATGACCCGCGAATTATAGGAAAATCGCGCGATGCCTCTCGGCTTTCGCGATTACCTGGAGCTGCTCGAGGCGCGCGGCGAGCTGCGCTCGATCCGATCCCGCGTCGATCCGAAATACGAGATCTCGGCCTACCTGTGCCTGAACGGCGCCGGGCCGGCGCTGCGCTTCGAGGATGTCGCAGGCAGCGAGATGCGCGTGGCGGGCAACCTGCTCTGCTCGCGCGAGCGCATCGCGCTCGGGCTGGAGTGCACGGTGGCGCAGCTGCAGCAAAGGATCGCCGCAGCAATCGGCGCACCTGTGGATCCGACGAGAATGGACCGCGCGCCTTGCCAGGAGGTCGTGGGGGAGAAGCCCGATCTGGGCGCCCTGCCGATCCCCACCTTCTTCGAGCACGAGACCGGGCCGTACCTCACCGCGGGAATCATCGCCGCGCGTGACGTCGAAACCTCGAAGGCCAACCTTTCCTACGCGCGCCTCAAGCCTCTCGGCGGCAACCGCGCCTTCATCGGCATCGCGCCCAATCATCATCTCGCGATGATGGCGCGTCGAGCACCCTCCCTGCCGATAGCGGTGACGCTGGGCAATTCCCCGGCCGTGATGATCGCCGCCGCGCTGTACCTCGGCTTCGGCGAGGACGAACTGCGCGTCGCCGCGGCACTTTCCGAGCTCGAAGTCGTGAGATGCAAAAGCGCGGACATCCTCGTGCCGGCGCACTGCGAGATGGTGCTCGAGGGCGTGCTGAAGACCGGCGAGCTGGTCGAGGAAGGCCCGGTGTCGGAGTATCACGGCCTGTATGAGGATTACGGGCCGGGCTACGTCGTGGAGTTCAGTCATCTCACGCGCCGGCACGACGCGACGTTGCAGGTGATCCAGCCCGGCTACGCGCCCGAGCACGTATGGATCGGGGGCGAGGCCATCGCCGCCGGCCTTGCGCGCCGCCTGGGCGCGCCGGTGGCAGTAACCCCCGGCGGCGCCGGCCGCTTGCATGCGGTGATCGCCACCGGCGGCGAAGCGAGAAACGCGATGATGGCGGCATGGAGCACGGTGAACTTGATCAAGATGGTCACGGTGGTCGATGAAGACATCGACCCCTGGGACCCGGTGCAGGTGGAGCTCGCGATCGCGACGCGCATGCGCGCCGAGCGCGATGTGCTCATCGTTCCGGCGATGCCGAGCAACCGCTCCGATCCCCTCGAGCGCGACGGCATGGTGGCAAAGCTGGGGATCGACGCCACGCGCAAGCGCGGCGATCGCGACTGGACGGCGGCCGCGCCGCCCGCCGAGGTGATGGCGCGCGTGCGGCGTCAGTTCACCTGAGGCCGGGCAGCCACAGGGCGAGCAGCGGGAAGAACACCAGCGCGGCCAGGCGCACGGCATCCATGGCGCAGAAGCCGAGCACGCCTTTGTAGGTCTCGCCCATCGGCACGTCCTTCGCCATCGAGTTGATGAGAAAGAGATTCAGGCCGAACGGCGGGCTGATCATGCCGACCTCGACGCTGATCAGCACGAGGATCCCGAACCACACCAGCACCGCATCCTTGCTCATGCCGAAGTCGAGCGCGAGGATCAGTGGGATGAACACCGGCAGCGTGAGCAGCACCATGGCGAGCGATTCCATGAAGCAGCCGAGGATGAAGTAGGCGACGAGGATCGCGAGCATGATCATGGTGGGCGAGGCCTGGAGCGCTGCGACCTTCTGCGCGAACAGCGTCGGCATCTGCGACGAGGCGAGCCCCGCCGAAAAGAGCTGCGCGCCGAGCATGATGAGAAACATCATCGCGGTGGTCTCGCCGGTCGAGAGCAGCGCTTCGCGCAGGCCCGCGAGGCGCATGCCGCCGCGCCAGAGCGCCATTACCAGCGTCGCGAAGGCGCCGACCCCCGCGCCTTCGGTCGGCGAGAACCAGCCGCGGTAGATGCCGATCACCACCAGCCCGAACACCAGCAGCACCGGCCACACGCCGTGCGTCGCGGCGATGCGCTCGCGCCAGGAAGCCTTTTCCATCTGCACCACTGCGCGCGGCACGAAGCGCACGTACAGATTGACGACGATCATGTACTGGATCGCCGCGAGGATGCCGGGGATGATCGCCGCGATGAAGAGGGCACCGATCGACTGCTCGGTGAACACCGCGTAGATCACCAGGATCACCGACGGCGGAATCAGGATGCCGAGCGTGCCGCCGGCGGCGAGCGTTCCCGTCCAGAGCGCCGGCGAATAGCCGGCCTTGCGCATCTCCGGCCCCGCCACCCGGGTCATGGTCGCCGCGGTGGCGAACGAGGAGCCGCAGATCGCGCCGAACGCGGCGCAACCGCCGATAGTCGCCACTGCAAGCCCGCCGCGCCAATGCCCGAACCACGCGCGCCCGGCGCGGAACAGCGCCGCGCTCATGCCGGCCTTGGTCGCGAACTCGCCCATCAGCAGGAAAAGCGGAATCACCGTCAGCGTGTAATTCGCGAACTGCGAGAAGGTGAGCGTCTTAAGGGTATTGAGCAGCGGATCGACGCCGTTGATTGCGGCATAGCCGACCCCGCCGACGAGCAGCATCGCCACGCCGACCGGCATGCGCAGCCCGATCAGTACCAGCGCGCCCGCGAACATCCACAAGCCGATGTCGAAGCGGCTCACGCTCATTTCACCTGAGGCGCGCCTGCTTCATCCCCTCCCACGCGACGAAAAGGCACACCGCGATCCAGAGCAGCATGCTCACCGCGCCCACCGCGTAGCCCCACCAGTCCGGGAGCTGCAGGAACATGCTGCGCTTGCTGCGCTCATAGGCGCCGAGCCCGCCTTCGATGAGCCGCCACGTGAGTACCAGCGCGACGGCCGCGAACACCACGTTCATCAGCGCGTCGAGGCCGCTCTTCCATCGCTCGGGGAGTGGCTTGGTGAAGAAATCGACGTACACGTTGGCGCCGCGCAGCTGGCAGTACGGTAGGAAGGCGAACACCGCGATGCCGCCCAGCAGCTCGACGATCTCGGAGTCGCCGAGCAGCGGGCTGCCGAACGCCGCCCCAACGACCGTGATCACCATCGTCGCCATGCAGCCGAGGAGCGCGATGCCGCCGACGAGGCCCCATGCCTCGCACACCCGCATGAGGAACTGCCGGCCGTTCACTTCCGGCCGTGCTTGGCGGTCGTCGCGAGCAGGTCGTCGAACATCTTCTGTCCCGGGAGGCCGCGCTTGTTCATCTCTTCGATCCAGATCTTGTAGACCGGCTGCACCGCCTTGATCCAGCGCTGGCGCTCGCCTTCGTCAAGCCGGTAGAGCGTGTTGCCGTGGTCGCTGATCGCCTTCTTCGCCGGCACCGTGAGCTCGTCCCAGACGAGACCGATCTGCTTGGTGTACTCGATGCCCGAGTTGGCATCGATGATTTTCTTCATCTCGGGCGGGAGCTTGTCGTAGGAGGCCTGGCGCATGAACGTCATGATCGGCGACTGGTAGATCGGCGTCTCGAGGTGGTACTTGGTGACTTCGTGCAGGCGGTAAGGCGGCACGATCGCCCAGTTGATGAACATGCCGTCGACCTGGCCGCGCTCGAGCGCCTCGTAGACACCGGGCAGCGGGATGCCGACCGGCGTCGCGCCGAACGCCTTGGCAGTCTCGCCGACGAAGCGGCCGGGCACTCTCAGCTTCAATCCCTTGAAATCGGCGAGCGTCTTCACCTGCTTCGTGCGGGTATGCAGGATCGAGGCGTCGGTGGTATGCGAGGCGATGATTTTCGAGCCCTTGAGCTCGCTATTCATGAGCCACTTCGTCGCCCACTCGAACACCGCCGGGCTCTGCCCGGCGGAGACGCCGACATTGGTGAAAGGCAACTCGGTGCCCTCGAGCGCGGGATAGCGCCCGGGCGAGAAGCCGGGAACGATCAGGATCGCGTCGACCACGCCGTCGTCGAGCTGCTGCGGCAGGTCGGCGGGCTTGCCGCCGAGCTGCATGTTGGTATAGACCTCGACCTTCATCTTGCCGCCGGCTTCCTTGTTGATCTTCTCCGCCCAGGGAAATAGGTGACGCGCCTGGTCGGGCGCCTGCGGCCCGGAGAACGAATGCACCTTGAGCACGATCTGGGCTGCGGCCGGCATTGTGACGAGCGCGGCCAGCGCGATCCCGATGGCAACTTGCTTCATTTTCATCTCCCTTAACTGCGTGAATTGATCGTATAGAAAGGCGTGCCGAGGACCGGCTTCTCCCAGTCGCGGTACCAGGCCTGCATATAGGGCTTGATCTTCATCATCATGTCGGCGCGTGCCTTGTGCTCGGGGCTCAGGCCCTTGGCGCAGAATTCGCGCACCTCGCGATAGAGCGCATCGACGTCCATGGTGAGGAACTTGCGGTCCTCCATCACGACCTTGCCCGCGATGACGGCGCTCGCGACATCGGCGCCCAGGCCACGCTGCACGAAGGCTTCGATGATGTCGAGAGCGGGATCGATCCACGGGTCGTTCGCCACCCGGTCTAGGTCGACGAGGATCGCGTCGGCCTTCATTCCTGGCTTCAGGCTGCCGAGCTCGTTTTCGAAGCCGCACACCCGCGCCGCGTTGGTGGTGGCGATCTGCAGCGCGGTGTAGGCGTCCATCGCCGGTTCCTGCAGGTCGAACGACGCCAAGCGATGGATCTTGTGGATCATGCGCAGTTCCATCACCGCATCCTCGTCGTCGTTGATGGTCTTGTCGTCCATGCCCATCGCGACGTTGACGCCGGCGCGCAGGTACTGGATCACCGGCGCGATCCCATTGCGCATGTGCAAGTTGCAACTCGGGTGATGCGTGATCGAAGCGCCCTTCGACGCCATCAGCGCGATGTCGGCCTCGGTCACGTGAATGGCGTGGCCATAAGTGACGTTGCGTTCCACATATCCCAGCTCATCGAGCCAGCGCAGCGTGGGCTTGCCGTGCGCTTTCAGGCCGTAGGCTTTCTGCACCGGAGTCTGCAGCGTATGCATGTGGATCTGCGTGCCGCCGAGCCGCTGGGACAGCGCCTTCACTTCCTTCAGGAACGATTCGGTCGTGCCGTGCGCCCAGGACACCGATAGCAGGATCTTCGTGTCCTCCCCGTCGTAGCGGCTGTGCAAGCTGTCGAAGAGCTCGAAGTACTCGTCCTCCATCCGCTCGCGGTCGAAGAACACCATCGGCTTCGACCATGCCTGCAGATCCGGCGGCAGCGTCTTCCAGAAGGCCTCGTCGTCCAGCGCCAAGCGATTCGTCGGCCGGATCGAGGGCGAGAACACGAGGCGGATGCCGGTGTGCAGATAGGTCTGCACGCTGCGGTGCGCGCGCTCATGGCCCTGCTTGCCTTCGTCGTCGAAGCTGTTGTGATGCAAGGTGGTGCAGCCCGAGCGGATGTGACGCAGCGCGCACAGGCCCGAGGTCAGCTCCGGCGGCAGCACCGGCATGTACGCCCAGTCGAACAGCGCGTTCTCGAGGAAATCGGTCACCGCGCCCTTCTGGATCGGCGACAGGCCGCGCCCATGACTGTGCGCGTCGATCAGCCCCGGCATCAGGAGCTGCCTGGCGTTTCCGAGCACGCGCGCCTGCGGATGACGCGCTCGCACTTCGGCGAAGCTTCCGGAGTCGGCGACCCGGCCGCCGGCAATTGCGATCGCGCCGTCGGCGATCACTTTTTTCTGCCGCGCATCGGGAACCAAGTAGCGGCCGCGCATGATCAACGCGCTCATGGAGCCGAGTGTAAGACTAAAATCGAAAACGATG
This sequence comes from Burkholderiales bacterium, assembly GCA_036506355.1. Taxonomy (GTDB): domain Bacteria; phylum Pseudomonadota; class Gammaproteobacteria; order Burkholderiales; family SG8-39; genus SCGC-AG-212-J23. The sequence goes on along the minus strand of DASXRW010000349.1, from coordinate 1,626 downwards.
GAGATGCGCAGCCGCTCGTTTCAGGTCACCACCGGGAATACACTGCGCTGCCGCGGCTGGCGGCAGGAAGGTCTGCTGCGCATGCTCGAGAACGTGCTCGCGGTGGGCGAGGATCCGGAGAACCTCGTGGTGTACGCGGCGCTCGGCAAGGCGGCGCGCGACTGGCCTTCGCACGACAAGATCGTCGCGACGCTGAAGAGCATGCGCGAAGGCGAGACGCTGCTCGTGCAATCGGGCAAGCCGGTCGGGCTGCTCCAGACGCACCGCCACGCGCCGCTCGTCATCATGGCGAACTGCAATCTCGTCGGGCAGTGGGCGAAGGCCGAAGTGTTCTACGAGCTGGCGAAGAAGAACCTGATCTGCTGGGGCGGGCTCACCGCGGGGGACTGGCAGTACATCGGCTCGCAGGGCGTGATCCAGGGCACCTACGAGATCTTCGCGCGCATCGCCGAGCGGCATTTCGGCGGCGACCTGGCGGGTCGCTTCATCCTCACCGCCGGCCTCGGCGGCATGGGCGGCTCGCAGCCGCTTGCGGGACGCATGACGAACGCGACAATCCTCTGCGTCGAGGTCGACGAGGAGCGCATCGAGCGGCGGCTGCAGAGCGGCTATCTGGAGAAACGCGCCAAGAACCTGGACGACGCGCTAGCGGCAGTGAAGGAGGCTCAGCAGTCTCGTCAACCTCTTTCTATTGCTTTATGTGGCAACGCGGCCGAGATTTATCCCGCGATCTTCGCGCGCGGCGTGATTCCCGACATCGTCACCGACCAGACCTCCGCGCACGACCTTGTTTACGGCTACGTGCCCGCCGGCTTGGCCTTGGAGCAGGTGCGCGCCATGCGCAGCGCCGACCCACAGCGCCTGATGGAGGCGAGCCTGCGCTCAATCGCGGTGCATGTGCGCGCGATGCTCGATTTCCAGAAGGTGGGCGCCGTGGTGTTCGACAACGGCAACCTGATCCGCACGCATGCGAAGCAGGCGGGTGTCGAGCGCGCGTTCGACATCCCGATCTTCTCCGAGGCGTTTCTAAGGCCGCTCTTCGCGCGCGGCATCGGCCCGTTCCGCTGGGTCGCGCTCGGCGGCGAGGCAAAGGACATCGCCCGCATCGACGAGCTGGTGCTCGACATGTTTCCGCAAAACCGGGTGGTGACGAACTGGATTCGACTCGCACGGCAGCACGTGCCCTTCCAGGGGCTGCCGGCGCGCATCGCCTGGCTCGGACATGGTGAGCGTACTGCCCTCGGACTGGCGGTAAACGAGCTGGTCAGGAAGAAGGAGTTGTCGGCGCCGATCGCCTTTACGCGCGACCATCTCGACGGCGCGGCGATGGCGCATCCGAACATCATGACCGAACGCATGCGCGACGGCTCGGACGCGATCGCCGATTGGCCGCTCCTCAACGCGATGGTGAACTGCGCCTCGATGGCGGACCTGGTGGCGATCCACTCCGGCGGCGGCGGCTACAGCGGCTACATGACGAGCGCGGGCGTCACGCTGATCGCCGACGGCACGCCCGAGGCCCGCGAGCGCCTGCAGCTCTCGCTCACGAACGACACCGCCCTCGGTGTGATGCGCTACGCCGACGCGGGCTACGACGAAGCGCTCGACGAAGCGCGCCGCAAATCG
>DASXRW010000348.1:0-13754 GCA_036506355.1 Burkholderiales bacterium | reverse complement strand
GCTACGACGAGATCGTGCCGCTCGAGAAATCGCACCGTGTGCTGATGCCGAGCGGCACCACGCCGTCGTTCTGCCGCACGATCAACGCGCTCGCGGTCTCGGTCGGCGAGTTCATCGCCGCGGCGCGCGACTACCCGATCGTGTTCGCCACCGCCGATGGCGCCAAGAGTTTCGCCCCGGTGATCCTGCTCGGGCTCGAGGCGGGAGTAAATCTCTTCCTGGACGACTCGGGCGAATGGGACCGGAGCTGCTATTTCCCGGCGTACGTGCGCCGCTTTCCGTTCTGCCTATCCCGGGAGCGCGTCGTCTGCATCGTGAAGTCGTACGTCGATGCCGGCGGCGTGCCGCTCTACGACGAGCGTGGCAACGCGACGCCGCGCTGGAAGGCGGCGGAGGCGCTGCTCGCCAGCTTCGACGCCGACCTCGAGCGCACCGCGCAGATGTGCACCGCGCTCGCCAAGCTCGAGCTGCTGGAATCGTTCTCGGTGCAGGTGAAGGACGCGCCCGAAATCCAGCTCGCCGGCATGGTGCGCGTCGCCGAGCCGAAGCTGCGCGCGCTCGCGCAGGCGCGCGTCAAGGCATTGGTCGACAAGGGCTTCATGGGGCTCGTCTACGCGCACCTGCATTCGCTGGAGAACTTCAGCCGCCTTGCGGCGCGTCGGCATCTGCGGCAAGGCTCCGGCAGAGGTTGACCAGCATTCCTGCGGTCGCGCCCCAGATGGTGCGGCCGTGGTGCTCGATCACGTAGTAGGCGACGGTGCGGCCGTTCAATTCGCGGGTCGCGCGGCGGTGGTTCGCCGGGTCGAGGATGAAGGCGAGCGGCACCTCGAACACCTCGTCGACCTCGCGGCTGTCGGGGACGAGCTCGAGCGGCGGCTGGATCAGGCCGATTACCGGGGTGACGCGAAAGCCGGTGCGCGTGAAGTATTCGGGCAGCCGCGCCAGCACTTCGACCCGCCGCGCCGGCAGGCCGATCTCCTCCTCGGCCTCGCGCAGCGCCGTGAATTCGATCGTCGGGTCGCCCGGCTCGGCGCGGCCGCCGGGGAAGCTCACCTGCCCGGAATGCGCCTTGAGATGCACCGTGCGGCGCGTGAAGAGCACCGTGAGGCCATCGGCGTGCGCCACGATCGGCACCAGCACCGCGGCCGGCGTGACCCCGGCCTCCTCGCGGCCGGCGCCGTCGTCGCCGTATACTGCCTGCGCCGGCAGCCGACGGCGCAGCCGCTCGCGCAGGCCGGGCACATCGAGAACCATCACGGGAGAACCTGCATGAAGCGCATCGCCCTCGCCGCCCTCCTCGCGTTCAGCACCTCAGCCGCATTCGCCTTCCACTGCCCCGCCGACATGAGAAAGATCGACGAGGCGATGGCCAAGAACCCGAAGCTCACGGCCGGGCAGGCGGCCGAGGTCAAGAAGTACCGCGCCGAAGGCGAGACGCTGCACAAGGCCGGCAAGCATCAGGAGTCGGTCGATACGCTCGCCAAGGCGATGAAGATCCTGAACGTCAAGTAACCGAGCTCACGGAATGAGGACCACCGAGCCGGTGGTCTTGCGCCCTTCGAGGTCGCGGTGCGCCTGCGCGGCATCGGCGAGCTTGTAGCGTGCCGTGGTCTCGATTTTCACCTTGCGCGACTTCACCACGTCGAAGAGATCCTTCGCGCGCTTGGCGAGGTCCGCGGGGCTCGCGATGTGCGTGGCCAGCGTCGGGCGCGTGACGTAGAGCGAGCCCTTGGTCGAGAGGATGCCGAGGTTCACCGGCGCCACCGGGCCCGAGGCGTTGCCGAAGGACACCATCAGGCCGCGCGGCCGCAGGCAATCGAGCGAGCCTTCCCAGGTGGTCTTGCCCACTGCGTCGTAGACCACCGGCAGCTTCTTGTCCTTGGTGATCGCTTTCACCCGCTCGGCGAAGTTCTCGCTGCTGTAGTTGATGACGTGGTGGCAGCCGTGCGCCTTGGCGAGCTTGGCCTTTTCGTCCGAGCCGACCGTGCCGATGGTGGTGACGCCGAGCTTTTTCAGCCACTGGCAGGCGATCAGGCCGACGCCGCCGGCGGCGGCGTGCCATAGCACGGTGTCGCCCTTCTTCACCTTGTAGGTGGTGAAGATGAGGTAGTGCACGGTCATGCCCTTCAGCATCATCGAGGCCGCCTGCTCGTCGCTGATGCCTTTCGGCACCTTGACCATCCGCTCGGCGGGCACGATGCGGGCTTCGCAATACGACCCCGGCAGGCCGGTATAGGCGACGCGCTCGCCGACTTTCAAGGCCTTGACGCCGCTGCCCACCGCCTCGACCACGCCTGCGGCCTCGTTGCCGGCCACCGCCGGCAATTGCATCGGGTACAGGCCCGAGCGCTGGTAGGTGTCGACGAAGTTGACGCCGATCGCGGTGTGCCGGATGCGCACCTGTCCGGGCCCCGGATCGCCGACCGGCACGTCGTCGACCTGCAGCACTTCGGGCCCGCCCTGTTTGTGAAAACGAATTGCCTTGGCCATGCGTTTTTCTCCCGGTGATGGAACTGCCTAGTCTTTCTTTGGAGGCTCGCCTGCGGTGCGCATCGCCTGCAGCGCCGCGCGCTGCAGCTCGAGCCCCTGGATCGAGAACTTGATCATGTTGAGGTTCATGTTGAGCCAGGCCTCGACCGAGCGCAGATCCGCGATGCGTTTCTCCACTTCCTGTGGATCGAAGGTCGGCATCGCCATGCCCGGCAGCGGCACGCCGAGGTTGCCCCACAGGCGCCGGAACATCTCGAACGGATCCTGCGGCGGCGCGCCTTCCTCAGGCATAGGCCCTTTCCTCGGGCGGATTGAAGAACTCGCGCACCTCGGCCTCGCGGCTGATGGTGTCCTGGTAGCCGAGGTCGATCAGCGCGCGGCAGAACGACTCCTCGAACAAGAGATAGCTCGCGAGGTTCGAGCCCGAGCGGTTGAGCGCGCCGGTCGGCTTGAGAATGAAGCGCACCGTCGCCGGCAGCTCGTGCAGGAAGCGCGCGGCGATGCGCTCGATCGGCTGCGAGGGCGCGATGAACAGCACCTTCACCGGGCGCAGTGCCACGCCCGAGTCGCCGAGGCGCTCCGGCGGGATGAGCTTGACCGTGCGGTTGATGCGCTCCATGCGCTCGATGTCGACCGCCAGGCTGTCGAGGAAGATCGAGTTGAGCGCGTGCCCCGCGATCTGCGCGAGCGACGGATAGACGTTGGAGCGCGCGCGGTTCTGGTCCTGCGTCTGGCGCCCGGTGCCGACGATCAGCACGCGGTCCGCGCCCAGGTGCAGCGCCGGGCTCACCGGCGCGATCTGGCGCATCGAGCCGTCGCCGAAGTATTCGCGGTGCACCTTCATCGCCGGGAAGATGAACGGCAGCGCGGCGGAGGCGAGCAGGTACTCGAGCTTGAGCGTGACCGCGGCGCCGATGCGCTGGTTCCTCTCCCAGCCCTCGAGGCCGCTGCCGCCCTGGAAGAAGGACACGCTCTGCCCGGTGGTGTAGCCCGAGGCGGTGACGCAGGCGGCGTAGAGCGCGCCCGAGTCGATGTGCGTCTGGATGCGCTCGAACGCCAGGTTGCGCGAGAGCATCTCGGCGAGCGGCGTGTTGTCGAGCAGCGAGATCGGGTTGTCGCGCGAGATCAGCATCATCGCCGCGAGCCATTTCGCGCCGCTTCGCAGGATGTGCCAGGCATCCGTGCGGTAGATGTGGCGGCAATGCATGTTCTCCCACACCTCGAGCAGGTTCGCGACCCCCCGGGAGAAATCGTCGGCGAAGACGGCGAGCGTCGCTGCGTTGATCGCGCCGGCCGAGGTGCCGCAAAGGATCGGGAAGGGATTCTTGGTGGGATTGCCCAGCACATCGCGCACCGCCTTCACCACGCCGACCTGGTAGGCGGCTCGCGCGCCGCCGCCGGTCAGCACCAGCCCGGCGCGCGGGCGCACGCGGCTTGCCGGGAATGGTGAAATGGTCGCGCTCGCCTGCTCCATCAGAACAGGCTCTCCTGGCCACGCGGCGCGTTCGCATCGGTCACCGCGAGCGCCGTCATGTTGACGATGCGCCGCACGGTCGCCGAGGGCGTGAGGATGTGCACCGGCTTCGCCGCGCCGAGCAGCATCGGGCCGATGGTGACGCCGCCGCCGCTCGCGGTCTTCAGCAGGTTGAACGAGATGTTCGCGGCATCGAGCGTCGGCATCACCAGCAGGTTTGCTTCGCCGCGCAGGCGGGTGCGCGGAAAGACTTTCAGCCGTATTTCTTCGGACAAGGCGGCATCGCCGTGCATCTCGCCCTCGATCTCGAGGTCCGGGGCGCGCTCCCTTATCAGCGCCAGCGCGGCGCGCATCTTGCGCGCGGAGGGCGTGTCGACCGAGCCGAAATTGGAAGCGGAAAGCAGCGCCACCTTGGGCACGATGCCAAAGCGGCGCACTTCCTCGGCCGCGAGCAGCGTCATCTCGGCGATGTGCTCGGCATCCGGGTCGTTGGTCACATAGGTGTCGCAGATGAACACGGTGCGCGTGGGCAAGATGATCGCATTCATTGCGGCGTAATGGCGCGCCCCCGGGCGCAGGCCGATCACCTCGTCGACATAGCGCAGGTGCTGGGCATGGGTGCCGAACGTGCCGCAGAGCATGCCGTCGGCCTCGGCCTTGTGGATCAGCATGGCGCCGATCAGCGTCTGGTTGCGGCGCATCTGGATGCGCGCGTATTCGGGCGAGACGCCCCGGCGCTCGGCGAGCTGGTGATAGGTGCTCCAGTAGTCGCGGTAGCGCGGGTCGAACTCCGGGTTGACGAGCTCGAGTTCCTTGCCGGGCCTCGCGCGCAGGCCGAGGCGTTCGAGGCGCTGCTCGATCACCTGCGGCCGGCCCACCAGGATCGGCCGCGCGAGTCCCTCGTCCACCACGATCTGCGCCGCGCGCAGCACGCGCTCGTCCTCGCCCTCGGCGTACACGATGCGCCGCGGCGCGGCCTTCGCCCCGGTGAAGAGCGGCTTCATGATCAGGCCGGACTGGTAGACGTACTGCGTGAGCGACTGCTCGTACGCCGCGAAGTCCGCGATCGGGCGCGTGGCGACGCCCGAGTCCATCGCCGCTTTGGCGACCGCCGGCGCGACGCGGGCGATGAGGCGCGGATCGAAAGGCCGCGGGATGATGTAGTCGGCGCCGAAGCTGATCGTCTCGATGCCGTAAGCGAGCGCCACCTGCTCGGAAGTCTCTGCTTGCGCTAACTCGGCGATCGCTCTAACGGCAGCGAGCTCCATTTCCGTGGTGATGGTCGTGGCCCCGACGTCGAGCGCGCCGCGGAAGATGAACGGGAAACAGAGCACGTTGTTCACCTGGTTCGGGTAATCCGAGCGCCCGGTCGCGATGACGCAGTCGGATCGCGCCTCCTTCGCGAGCTCCGGAAGGATCTCGGGCTCGGGATTGGCGAGCGCGAGGATCAGCGGCCGCTCGGCCATCTTCTTCACCATCGCGGGCTTCAGGACGCCGCCGGCCGAAAGCCCGAGGAACACATCCGCACCCGCAATCACCTCATCCAGTGTCCGAGCGCGGGTCTCCTTGGCGTAGCGCTCCTTGTCCGGATCCATCAGCTCGCGCCGGCCCCGGTAGACCACGCCCTTGATGTCGGTGACCGTGATGTTGGCGAGCGGCAGCCCCATCTTCTGCAGCAGGTCGAGGCAGGCAAGCGCGGCCGCGCCGGCGCCCGATGCGACCAATTTGACTTCCTCGATGCGCTTGCCGACCACCTTCAGGCCGTTGTAGAACGCCGCGCCCACCGTGATCGCGGTGCCGTGCTGGTCGTCGTGGAACACCGGGATCTTCATGCGCTTGCGCAGCGCGCGCTCGACGGCGAAGCATTCCGGCGCCTTGATGTCCTCGAGGTTGATCGCGCCGAAGGTCGGCTCGAGCGCGGCGACGATGTCGACCAGGCGCTCCGGATCGGTCTCCGCCAGCTCGATGTCGAAGCAGTCGATGCCGGCGAACTTCTTGAACAGCACGCTCTTGCCCTCCATCACCGGCTTCGCGGCGAGCGGGCCGATGGCCCCCAGTCCGAGGACCGCGGTGCCGTTGGTGACGACCGCGATGAGATTCGCGCGCGCGGTGAATTGCGCGGCACAGGCCGGATCGCGCACGATCTCTTCGCACGCGGCGGCGACGCCGGGCGAGTACGCGAGCGCGAGATCGCGCTGGTTGGTGAGCTGCTTCGTCGGAAGAACGGAAATCTTTCCCGGCGGCGGCCGCCGGTGGTAATCGAGGGCGCTCTTCTTCAGCTGCTCATCCACGGAAAGATTCTATAGCAGGCCGAGACGTAGAATGGCCCATCCGCCCCTCCATGCTCACGGCGCGCCGCGCTGCGGAAATCGAACCCTTCGAAGTGATGGACGTGCTCTCGCGCGCGCATGCGCTCGAGCGCGCCGGGCGGCGCGTGGTGCACATGGAAATCGGCGAGCCCGACTTCACCGCGCCCGCGCCGGTGGTCGAGGCCGGCGTGCGCGCGCTGCGCGAAGGACGCACCGCGTACACCGCAACGCTCGGCCTGCCCGCCTTGCGCGAAGCGATCGCCGCGCATTACGCACAGAAATTTTCAACCGCAGTGGATGCCGCCCGAGTGGTCGTCACCTCCGGCGCCTCCGGCGGCCTGCTCACGGTGAGCGCGCTTTACGTCGATGCCGGCGATGAGGTGCTGGTGCCCGATCCGGGCTATCCCGGCTACCGGCATTTCGTGCGCGCCTTCGAAGGCCGCGCGCGGCCGCTCGCGGTGTCGGCAGCCGAGAATTTCCAGCCCACGCTCGCCATGGTGCGCGCGGCGTGGGGGCCGCGCACGAAGGGCCTGGTGCTTGGCTCGCCGTCCAACCCCACTGGAACTTTGATCGCCAAGAGAGAATTGGCAGCGATCGCTGGGTTCATCGCCGAGCGCGGCGGGGTGCTGATCGTCGACGAGATCTACCAGGGCTTGAGCTACGGCCTGCAACCGTGGACCGCGCTCGGGTTGCCGGGCGAAGTGGTGCTGATCAACAGCTTCTCGAAGTACTTCTGCATGACCGGCTGGCGCCTGGGCTGGGCGGTGCTACCGGGCGCGGCGGTGCGCGCCTTCGAAAAGCTCGCGCAGCACCTCTTCATCTCTGCCCCCGCCGCGGCCCAGTACGCGGCCTGCGCCGCGTTTTCGGCAGAGTCGCTGGAGATCCTCGAGCAGCGCCGGCGCGAATTCGCGAGGCGCCGCGACTTCCTGCTGCCGGTGCTAAGGCAGGCCGGGCTCAGCGTGCCTGCGGAGCCGCACGGCGCGTTCTACATCTACGCGGACTGCGGGCGCGATGCCCGCGAGTTTTGCCTTCAATTATTGGAAAAGGAAGCCGTCGCGGCGACGCCGGGAGTGGACTTCGGCGCGAACCGCACCGAGCGTTACGTGCGCTTTGCCTACACCCGGGCGATGGCGGACCTCGAGGAGGCCGCCAGTCGCATCAAACGCTTTGCGGCTTCTTCGCCTTCTGCCTGAGAACCTCGAGGCGCGCGCGCTCGGCGAACACCTTGTTGGCGTACTGCGAGCTCGGCTCGTCGAAGGCGCCGGCGTACACCTGCAGCGCGGTTTCCGTGTCGCGGAAGCGCCGCTGGTACTCGCGCAGGATCTGCGTGCCGACCTGGATGTTCACCTCGGGCTCGAGCAGCACGTGCTCGCCGCCGTGGTCCATCAGCTTGTCGAGGTGGTACTTCGGGATGACCTGCATGAGGCCTTTGGCGCCGGCCACGCTCTCGGCGACGGGGTTGTAGCGCGACTCAACCGCCATGACCGCGAGGACGAGAAGCGGGTCGACCGAGTGCTGCTCGCCGGCCCGATAAGCGGCCGCGACATAGCCCGCCACCGCGCCTTCCGAGACGCGGTAGCGCTTGGCGATGAACTCGGTCACCGCACGCTGCTCGCGCTCGGCCGGTGTCTCGGCGCGCACCTGGATGGGACCGGCAACCACCGTGGCGGGCTCGAAAAATGCCTCCGCCGCCAGCGCCGGCAGCTTTTGCATGCCGTCCCAGTGGAAGGGGAGCAGCAGCAAGCCGCCGATGGCGACGGCGCCGATCAGGGCCAGCAGGGTCTTCGCGCCGGCGTAGGCACGCCGTACAAGTGTCGCGACCATGAGCCACCTCCGTGCCCCGGCGCCCTGTTCGGACTTTGGGTTGGCTAACGACCTGGATAGCAGGTCGACAACCGGGGCTAGATGGTTTAACGCAACAGGTGTCTGTTGCGGTGCAGCGGACGGAATGATATGGGACATTCTTCAATCCTGTCAATCACTTCGCCCTCCTCGCGCAGGCCGGCTGCGCCTGCGAAACGCTTGTTTCGACAACGGTTTCTTTGGGTCCGGTGGTGCTCCACCCCCGGTAAAATACTGTCCGAGGGTGAAGCCTCGCGGACCGGCCTAGGTCTCGTTTCTTGGGCCGATTGGACCAAGCCGGTCCGCTGAGCTTCGAGGCCAGGCGAGGGGCATTCGCCCCCCGCCCCATCCTCCAGGTTCCCGGTTACGGCCGGGACCCCGTCGGGAAAGGCCAAGCGGCCGCTGGATTCAGCGCGGTTCTCGCGCCGGGGGTCGCAGCGGTCGATGGCGCTGTTGCAGGACTCGCCATCGTTTCCGCAGGGCTGGCCTTAGGTCTGGCGGCTTTCATCGCCTTTTTCTTTTTTCCCGCCTTTTTCTTCTTCTTGGCGGATTTCTTTTTGCCTGCCGCCTTCTTACCTGCTTTTTTTAACGATTTCTTTTTTCGTGATGCTTTCTTCTTCTTCTTTTTCTTTCCGCCTTTTTTCGCTTTTTTCTTCGCCATGCTCAATCTCCTTCAAGGTTGTTGAACAAAAAAGCCCGACCCTATGGGCTCGGACTATCCAACCGCCGGCGGGGGATTGCCGCCGCCGGCATGCTGAATGGGGTGGGAACGAGACGCGAGGTCCTGATACAGAACGTCGCTGTCGAGCCGGATGCCGCCTTCCCAGGTGACGGTCGCGGTGTCCGGATCGACGCTCACCTTCTCGAACTCGCGCACGTCCCGCCACAGCTGGAACGCACCGATCTCGAGCAGGTTGCCGAGGAACACGCTGCCTTCGAGTCCGTCCTCGAAGCGCAGCCACAGTTTGTAGTCCTCCTCGGCCTTGCATGCCGTGATTCTATGCATTTGATCCCACTCCTCTTCCATGTTCATCCCCTTGTGTTGCTTTATTCCCAATTCAGCGCGCCGCCGGTCTGGTACTCGATGACCCGCGTCTCGAAGAAGTTGCGCTCCTTCTTGAGATCGATCATCTCGCTCATCCACGGAAAGGGGTTCTGCGCGCCGGCATACAGCGTCTCGAGGCCGATCTGCTGGCAGCGCCGGTTGGCGATGAAGCGCAGGTACTCCTTGAACATCGGCGCGTTGAGGCCGAGCACGCCGCGCGGCATGGTGTCCTCGGCGTAGCGGTATTCGAGCTCGACCCCGCGCCGGAAGATCTCCTGCAGCTCCTCGCGGAACGCCGCGGTCCACAGGTGGGGGTTCTCGAGCTTGATCTGGTTCACCAGATCGATGCCGAAATTGCAGTGCATCGACTCGTCGCGCAGGATGTACATGTACTGCTCGGCGGCCCCGGTCATCTTGTTCTGCCGGCCCAGGGCCAGGATCTGCGCGAAGCCGACGTAGAAGAACAGGCCCTCCATCAGGCAGGAGAACACGATCAGGCTCTTCAGGAGGTCCTGGTCGCTCTGCGGCGTGCCGGTCTTGAACGCCGGGTCGGTCAGGGTGTCGATGAACGGCACCAGGAACTCGTCCTTGTCCCGAATCGAGCCGACCTCGTGGTAGGCGTTGAAAATCTCGGCCTCGTCCAAGTCCAGGCTCTGGACGATGTACTGGTAGGCGTGGGTGTGGATCGCCTCCTCGAACGCCTGGCGCAGCAGATACTGCCGGCATTCCGGCGCCGTGATGTGCCGGTAGGTGCCGAGCACGATGTTGTTGGCGGCGAGCGAGTCGGCAGTGACGAAGAAGCCGAGGTTCCTCTTGACGACGCGCCGCTCGTCCTCGGTGAGCCCCGCCGGGTTCTTCCACAGCTCGATGTCGCGGCTCATGTTGATTTCCTGCGGCATCCAGTGGTTGGCGCAGGCGGCGAGGTACTTCTCCCAGGCCCACTTGTACTTGAAGGGCACGAGCTGGTTGACGTCGGCCTTGGAGTTGATGACCTTCTTGTCCTCGACCGTGACGCGCCGGAAGCTCGCCGCCGGGTCGCCGGGCTCCTTGGCCACGCTGGGCGGGACGAAGCCGCTGGCCGGCTGCATCGCGAGGTCTTCGAACTTGAGCATGGCGCCTATTTGTCCTGTCCGTTGCGCATCGCCTGCGCGAGCAGCAGCGTGCGCAGGCTGGCGGCGTGTCTGCCGTCGACCGGCTTGAATTCGGGCTTGTAGCTGCGGGCGAGCTCGCGCTCGGCCGCCTCCCTCTGCGCCGGCGTCGAGAACGACATCTCGTGCGTGGCGATATAGAGGTTCCAGTCGGTGCCGGCGATCGTCACCCATTCGGCATGCCGCTCGTGCGACTTCAGGAGATCGACGGTAAAGCTCTCGGCCTGGCCGAAGTACAGCGCGCGGAAGGTGAGCAGGCGCCAGCCCGGCACCAACACGGCGTAAAGACCGGCGGTCTTCGGCGGCGACCAGAGCGGCGCGAGAAAGGGACCGGCGAAGCTGCGGTTGCCCAGCGTGATCACTGGCAGGCCTCGCAATCGGGATTGGCGATGGCGCAGACCTTGACCCCGGCTTCGGCGGTCTCGATGGCGCCGGGAACCGCGTTCAAGGCGCCCGCCTTGGAGGTGGACTTCTCGGCGTGCGTCGCGCCCATCGCGCGCAGGTAATAGGTGGTCTTCAGCCCGCGCAGCCAGGCGAGCTTGTAGGTCTCGTCGAGCTTCTTGCCGGAGGCGCCCCCCATGTAGATGTTGAGCGACTGCGACTGGTCGATCCATTTCTGCCGCCGCGCGCCCGCTTCGACCACCCACTTCGGCTCGACCTCGAACGCCGTCGCATACAGCTTCCTGAGCGGTGCCGGGGCGCGGTCGATGCGCGCCAGGTTGCCGTCGAAGTACTTGAGGTCGGCGATCATCACCTCGTCCCAGAGCCCGGCCGCCTTCAGGTCGGCGACCAGGTACTCGTTCACCACCGTGAACTCGCCCGACAGGTTCGATTTCACGAACAGGTTCTGGTAGGTCGGCTCGATCGAGGCCGACACGCCGATGATGTTGGCGATGGTTGCCGTCGGCGCGATCGCCAGGCAGTTGGAGTTGCGCATGCCGTGGCGCTTGATGCGCGCGCGCAGCGCGTCCCAGTCGAGGCTCGCCGAGCGGTCGAGCTCGACGTAGCCGCCGCGCTCGGCGGCGAGCAGATCGAGCGTGTCCTGCGGCAGCACGCCGCGTTCCCAGAGCGAGCCCTGGAACGAGGCATATCGCCCGCGCTCCTCGGCAAGCTCGGTGGAGGCCCAGTAGGCGGCATAAGCGACCATCTCCATCGAGCGGTCGGCGAACTCCACCGCCTCTTCGGACGCGTAGGCGACGCGCAGGCGGTGGAGGCAATCCTGGAATCCCATGATGCCCAAGCCGACGGGGCGGTGGCGCAGGTTGGAATTCCTCGCCTTGTCGACCGCGTAGTAGTTGATGTCGATGACGTTGTCGAGCATCCGCATCGCGGTGCCGATGGTCCGCTTCAGCTTGGCGAAGTCGGGCCCGGTTTGCGTCATGTGGGCGACGAGGTTGACGGAGCCCAGGTTGCAGACCGCGATCTCGTCGTCCGAGGTGTTGAGCGTGATCTCGGTGCAGAGGTTGGAGCTGTGCACCACGCCCACGTGCTGCTGCGGGCTTCTCAGGTTGCAGGGATCCTTGAACGTGATCCAGGGATGCCCGGTCTCGAAGAGCATCGAGAGCATCTTGCGCCAGAGCTGCACCGCGGGAACCTTCTTGAAGAGCTTGAGCTCGCCCCGCGCCGCCTTGTCCTCGTAGCGCAGATACGCTTCCTCGAAGGTGCTTCCGAACTTGTCGTGCAGGTCGCGCACGTCCGAGGGAGAAAACAGCGTCCACTCGGCGTTGTCCATCACGCGCTTCATGAACAGATCCGGGATCCAGTTCGCCGTGTTCATGTCGTGCGTGCGGCGCCGGTCGTCGCCGGTGTTCTTGCGCAGCTCGAGGAATTCCTCGATGTCGAGGTGCCAGGTCTCGAGGTAGGAGCAGACCGCGCCTTTGCGCTTTCCGCCCTGGTTCACGGCGACCGCGGTGTCGTTCACGACTTTCAGGAACGGCACCACGCCCTGCGACTTGCCGTTGGTGCCCTTGATGTGCGAGCCGAGCGCGCGCACCGGCGTCCAGTCGTTCCCCAGGCCGCCGGCGTACTTGGCGAGCAGCGCGTTCTCCTTGATCGCCTCGTAGATGCCCTCGAGATTGTCGGACACCGTGGTGAGGTAGCAGCTCGAGAGCTGCGAGCGCAGCGTGCCCGAGTTGAACAGCGTCGGCGTCGAGCTCATGAAATCGAAGGAAGACAGCACGTCGTAGAACTCGATCGCGCGCGCGTCGCGGTTTTTCTCCTTCAGCGCGAGCCCCATCGCCACGCGCATGAAGAAGGCCTGCGGCAGCTCGATGCGCCGGCCGCGCTCATGCAGGAAGTAGCGGTCGTAGAGCGTCTGCAGGCCGAGATAGCCGAACTTGAGGTCGCGCTCGGCCTTGAGCGCCCTGCCTAATTTATTCAAGTCAAAACGAGCCAGCTCGGGATCGAGCAACTCGGCGGCGATGCCGCGCTCGACGAACTGCGGGAAGTAGGCGGCGTAGCGCGTCGCCATATCGGCGTGGCTCGCCTCGCCGCCGAGCACTTCGAAGCGGATGCCGTGCAAAAGCAGCCGCGCGGTGACGTAGCTGTATGCCGGGTCCTTCTCAATCAAGGCGCGCGCCGCGAGCACCGCTGACTTGCGCACCTCTTCCATCGGCACGCCGTCGTAGAGATCGCGCAGCGTCGCCTCGAGGATCGCCTCGGGCGCGGTCTCGGCTAGCCCCTCACAGGCCGCCTGCACCAGCGCGCGCAGCGCGGCGCGGTCGAGGGGCTTGCGGCTGCCGTTGTCGACGACGTGCAGGCCGGGCTCCTTCTTCGCCGCCTTTTCCGCGAGGCGCACCTTGGCGCGCTCCTCGCGGTAGAGCACGTAGGCGCGCGCCACGTCGTGCTCGCCCGAGCGCATCAGCGCGAGCTCGACCTGGTCCTGGATGTCTTCGATGTGGAAGGTGCCGCCCTGCGGCTGGCGGCGCAGCAGCGCGCCCACCACCGCGTCGGTGAGCCCGCCGACCAGCTCGCGGATGCGCGCCGACGCCGCCCCCTGGGCACCGTTCACCGCGAGGAATGCCTTGGTCATGGCGACGGAAATCTTGGAGGGCTCGAAGCCCACCACCGCGCCGTTACGCCGGATCACCTTGTAATCGGCAAAAACGCTGCGTCCGGTGCCCGCCGCCTCGGCGAGGGCGACGCCAAAACCGGGGGCGGCGGCGGTGTTTTCCTGCGCGATCTGCATGGTCGGCCTCCCCGTTGCCTGTCTATACCCAATATCTAGGGCTGTATTACGTGTTCGTGACTAGATGTTGTGGGCAATGTACACACGCGAATTTTTTTTTGCAAGCTCGCCCACTAAATATTGTGCGGGATGTCGCAGGAAGCACTACATATAGAAGCATTGCGGCGCTGCAACACCACGCCTTGGTGCGCATTGCCTAGAGTGGACTAGATGTTGTGGTTCGCGAGTGCTGCGAACAGCCGCGGCCAGTCGAAGCCCG
>DASXRW010000347.1:0-12077 GCA_036506355.1 Burkholderiales bacterium | reverse complement strand
GGTGTGGCGCGCTGGGCGAAGGCGCGCGGAGCGCCGGGCGAAAGGCGTCGCTTACCACCACGGGGTTAGAAGGCGCTACTTGTGGTAGGCGGCGTGAAGTGCAATGCCGACGAAAAGACCCGCGACGGCAAGCATGAGGACGCCAACAAGAATGTCCATCTCTTATAGCTTTCCGATATCGTCTATACGACGCTGGATCTGGCGATGGAGCATAAAGATACCGAAGCCTAGCAATACGGCGGTGGCAATGGCAAGCGCGAGTAACCTGGCTGGTGCGCTTTCAACTGCCGATGCGAGCCACCCGAAAGACTAATCTCAGCGACCACGACAATACCAAGCCACAACCTCAGATAAACGAGCTGCTCTTTCAGGCGATCGAGTTCAGACATGGGGCTTCATGCATGAACGTCGCTCCGCGCCTCGCGTTGACAGCGCCTTCTAACGTAATGTGAACTTCCTAAATGGTGGTCAATTAGACATCGGACCTCCTCGGCCTGTCATCCGTCCCTCAGGATCAGGCGTTTAGCCTACTGTATGTATTCACACTACCTGAGCTCTTCGCCTCGTAGAGGCGGATATCAGGGGAGATAGGCTGCTTTGGGGGGATGAATGTCTACGGAATCAAACGGGTCGGGCCGGCAATCGGATTCCGGGATAGGCCGCCCGCGTCTGCTGCAACGAGTGCATGAAGCGATCCGGGTGCGCCACTACAGCCGGCGCACCGAAGAAGCGTACGTGCACTGGATCAAGCGCTACATATTCTTCAACGGCAAGCGCCACCCGGAAACGATGGGCGAAGCGGAGGTCACCGCGTTCCTCAATCATCTCGCGGTGGAGCGTCATGTCGCCGCCGCGACGCAGAACCAGGCGCTGTCGGCGATCCTGTTCCTGTACCGCGAGGTGATGGGGCGCGAGCTGCCCTGGCTGGACGGAGTGCAGCGGCCCTCGCGCCCGCCCCGCGTTCCGGTGGTGCTTACGCGGGCGGAGGTGGAGCGGCTGCTGGCGGGAATCACGGGAACGCGCTGGCTGATCGCGAGCCTGCTTTACGGCGCGGGGCTTCGGGTGATGGAGTGCTTGCGGCTGCGGGTGAAGGACGTGGACCTCTCGTACCGCCAGGTGTTGGTGCGCGACGGCAAGGGCGAGAAGGACCGGGTGACGATGCTGCCCGAAAAGCTAGTCGCACCGATGCGCGGCCATCTGGCGCGCGTTCGGCTGCTGCACGCGCGGGACTTGCGCGAGGGCTATGGCGAGGTGCATTTGCCCTATGCGCTCGCGCGCAAGTATCCGCGCGCCGGCCGCGAATGGCATTGGCAGTACGTCTTTCCGTCGCAGCATCGTTCGGCCGACCCGCAGGATGGCGTGGTGCGCCGCCATCACCTGTACGACTCCGTGCCGCAGCGCGCGATAAAAGAGGCCGCGCGCGCGGCGGGCATTGCCCAGCAGGTGAGCTGCCACACGCTGCGCCACTGCTTCGCGACGCATCTGCTGGAGGGCGGCTACGACATCCGCACGGTGCAGGAGCTGCTGGGCCACTCGGACGTTTCGACCACGATGATCTACACGCACGTGCTCAACAAGGGCGGGCGCGGCGTGAAGAGTCCCTTCGATCGGCTGGATGGCGCCGGCGCGCAATGAAGTACCGCTTCACGCGCCGTGCCCTCTCCAGCCTAGATCACGCGGCTGCGGCCTTGGCTTCTTTCTTCTCGGTCTTCTTGGAGACTTTCTTGTCGCCCTTCTTTTCGTCGGCGCCCTGAGCTTGCGCGGTCTCGTCGGCGCGGTCCATCAGGGTGACGAGCGCGAGCGGGGCGTTGTCGCCCTTGCGGAAGCCCATCTTGAGGATGCGCAGGTAGCCGCCATTCCGTTTGGCGTAACGCGGTCCGAGGTCGTCGAACAGCTTCGCGACGATGCCGCGGTCGCGCAGGCGGTCGAAGGCCAGGCGCCGGTTGGCGAGCGAAGGCTTCTTGCCGAGCGTGATCATCGGCTCGGCGACGCGGCGCAGCTCCTTCGCTTTGGGCAGCGTGGTGCGGATCTCCTCGTGACGCAGGAGCGAGACCGTCATGTTGCGAAGCATCGCGAGCCGATGGCTCGAGGTGCGATTGAGTTTGCGCAGGCCGCTGCCGTGTCTCATTTTTACGTCCGATGCTCGAGGCCGGCGGGCGGCCAGTTCTCGAGCTTCATGCCGAGCGTGAGGCCGCGCGAAGCCAGCACTTCCTTGATCTCGTTGAGCGACTTGCGGCCGAGGTTCGGCGTCTTGAGGAGCTCGGTCTCGGTGCGTTGGATCAGATCCCCGATGTAGTAGATGTTCTCGGCCTTGAGGCAATTGGCCGAGCGCACGGTGAGCTCAAGGTCGTCGACCGGGCGCAAGAGGATCGGATCGACTGCCGGCGACTTCGGCTGCTCGGCGGGCAGCGCGGTGCCTTCGAGCTGGGCGAACACGGAGAGCTGATCGACCAGCACGCGCGCCGCGTAGCGGATCGCCTCCTCGGGCTCGATGGCGCCGTTGGTCTCGATGTCCATGATCAGCTTGTCGAGGTCGGTACGCTGCTCGACGCGCGCCGACTCCACCGCGTACGACACGCGGCGCACCGGGCTGAACGAAGCGTCGAGGATGACGCGGCCGATGCCTTTCGTCTCCTCCGGAAGGTAGCGCATGTTGCCCGGCACATAGCCGCGGCCCGACTCGACCTTGATCTGCATCTCGAGCTTGCCGCCCGAGGCGATGTGCCCGATGACGTGGTCGGGATTGACGATCTCGACGTCGTGCGCCGGCTCGATGTCGGCCGCGGTGACCGGTCCGTCGCCCTTCTTCTTGAGCGACAGGATGGCTTCTGCCCGGTTATGCAGGCGGAACACCACGCCCTTCAGGTTGAGCAGGATGTCCACTACGTCCTCGCGCACGCCGTCGAGCGTCGAGTACTCGTGCACCAC
The DNA here is from genome assembly GCA_036506355.1 of Burkholderiales bacterium. GTDB lineage: Bacteria > Pseudomonadota > Gammaproteobacteria > Burkholderiales > SG8-39 > SCGC-AG-212-J23. The sequence continues at coordinate 9,149 of DASXRW010000347.1, read as the reverse complement.
GCCGGCGATCTGCACCTCGGTGGGCGCGTAGCCGGGCATCGACGAGAGCAGCACGCGGCGCAGCGCGTTGCCGAGCGTGTGGCCGTAGCCTCGCTCGAACGGCTCCATCGTCACCCGGGCGTGGTTGGGCGACAGGTTCTGAACGTCGACGATGCGCGGCTTCAAAAATCCGGATTGCGGCATTTTGTTGGGTCCTGTGTACTGACTGCGGTTACTTCGAGTACAGCTCGATTACGAGGTGCTCATTGATCGTTGAAGAAAGATCAGCGCGCGCCGGCATGGCCTTGAAAGTGCCTTTCAGCCCCTTCGAATCGACTTCGAGCCATTCCGGAAAACCGCGCGACTCGGCGGCCTCAGCGGCCGCCTTGATGCGCAACTGGTCCTTCGACTTCGGCGCGACTTCAATCACATCGCCGGGACGCAGGCGATACGAAGGGATGTTGACGCGCTTGCCGTTGACGAGGATGGCGTTGTGGCGCACGACCTGCCGCGCCTCGCCGCGCGAGGCGCCGAAGCCCATCCGGTAGGTGATGTTGTCCAGCCGGGATTCCAGGAGCTGGAGCAGGCGTTCACCAGTGACGCCCTTGGCGCGCGCTGCGTCGTGGTAGGTGTTGCGGAACTGCCGCTCGAGCAGACCGTAGGTATGGCGCATCTTCTGCTTCTCGCGCAGCTGCTTGCCGTAGTCGGAGAGACGCGCGCCGCTCTTCTGGCCGTGCTGTCCGGGCGCGTAGGCGCGCCGCTCCACCGGGCATTTGTCGGTAAAGCACTTCTCGCCCTTGAGATAGAGCTTCTCGCCTTCGCGGCGGCAGTGCCTGCACTTGTCTAGATTTTTCGCCATGTCTAAACCCTGCGCCGCTTGGGCGGCCGGCAGCCGTTGTGGGGGATCGGCGTGACGTCGGCGATGCTGCCGATCTTGAGGCCGATCGCGTTGAGCGCGCGCACCGCGGACTCGCGTCCCGGCCCGGGGCCCTTGATGCGCACCTCGATGTTCTTCACGCCGCATTCCTGCGCGGCGCGGCCGCAGCGCTCGGCGGCGACCTGCGCGGCGAACGGCGTCGACTTGCGCGAGCCCTTGAAGCCCGCGTTGCCGGAGGTCGCCCAGGCGAGCGTATTGCCCTGCCGGTCGGTGATGGTGACGATGGTGTTGTTGAACGACGCGTGAATGTGCGCGATGCCTTCGGCGACGTTCTTCTTGACCTTCTTGCGCGCGCGGGCTTGCGCGGTCTGCTGCAGCTCCTGGCGCGTCGGTGCGTTTCTGCTAGCCATGTATTAGGCGGCCTTCCCTACCTGGACGTTGAGTTTGATCGCGGCCTTGCGCGGACCCTTGCGCGTGCGGGCATTGGTGCGGGTGCGCTGCCCGCGCACCGGCAATCCCTTGCGGTGGCGCGAGCCGCGATAGCAGCTAAGATCGATCAGACGCTTGATCGACATCTGCACCTCGCGGCGCAGATCGCCCTCGACCGTGAAGCGCGCGACGCTTTCGCGGATGCGGTCGAGCTCGGCGTCGGTGAGATCCTTGATCTTGCGCGCAGTCTGCACGCCGGCCGCGGCGCAGATCGCCTGCGCGCGGGCGCGGCCGATGCCGAAGATCGACGTCAGCGCGATCTCGGCGTGCTGGTGATTGGGGATGTTTATTCCTGCAATGCGTGCCATGGGCGGAACCTGAAATTATAGCTGTTTTAACAAGGCGTTATCAACCCTGACGCTGTTTATGCCGCGGGTCGGAGCAAATCACGCGCACCACACCCTTCCGCCGCACGATTTTGCATTTGCGGCAGATTCTTTTCACCGAAGCCATGACTTTCATTTGGTCCTCCGCATTTCTTCCTATTTCGCTCTGAAAGTAATCCGACCCTTCGTTAAATCGTACGGCGTCATCTGCACCGTCACCTTGTCGCCCGGCAGGATGCGGATGTAGTTCATGCGCATCTTTCCCGAGATGAAGGCGTGAATCACGTGGCCGTTCTCGAGCTTCACCCTGAAGGTCGCGTTCGGCAGGTTTTCCACCACCTCGCCCTGCATCTCGATGACGTCTTCCTTGGCCATCAGCGCGCCTCACCGAACCCCGGGCAAACCTCCCTTGAAGTTCGCCTTGCGCAGCAGGCTCTCGTACTGGTGGGTCATGATGTACGCCTGCACCTGCGCCATGAAGTCCATCGTCACCACGACGATGATGAGGAGCGAAGTGCCGCCGAAATAGAACGGCACGTTCCAGCGCAGGATCAGGAACTCCGGCAGCAGGCACACCAGCGTCACGTAGGCCGCTCCCGCCAATGTGAGGCGCGTAAGGATCTTTTCCAAGTAGCGCGCCGTCTGGTCGCCCGGCCTAATGCCCGGCACAAAAGCCCCGGACTTCTTGAGGTTATCGGCGGTTTCCTTCGGGTTGTACTGCAGCGCCGTGTAGAAGAAGCAGAAGAACACGATCAGCCCGCCGTACAACACCACGTAGATCGGCTGCCCCGGGGTCAGCGTGCCAGCGATGTCACGCAGCCAGATTAGCCCCTCGTGGCTGCCGAACCAGCCGAGCACGGTGGCGGGAAAGAGGATCAGCGACGAGGCGAAGATCGGCGGGATCACGCCCGACATGTTGAGCTTGAAGGGCAGGTGCGAGCTCTGCCCGCCATAGACGCGGTTGCCGACCTGTCGCTTCGCGTAATTGACCAGGATCTTGCGCTGGCCGCGCTCGACGAAGCAGACGAAAGCGGTGACGACGATGACGGCCACGCCGATGAGCAGCGCCGTCAGCGGATGCATGGCGCCGGTGCGCACGAGCTCGAGCGTGCCGGCGACCGCATTCGGCAGGCCGGCGGCGATGCCGGCGAAGATGATGATCGAGATGCCGTTGCCGAGGCCGCGCTCGGTGATCTGCTCGCCGAGCCACATCAGGAACATGGTGCCGGTGACCAGCGTGGTCACGGTGGTGATGCGGAACATGAGCCCCGGATCGAGCACGAGGTTGGGCTGCGATTCGAGCATGATCGAGATGCCGGTCGACTGGAACAGCGCCAAAAAGACCGTGCCGTAGCGGGTGTACTGGGTGATCTTGCGCCGCCCCGACTCGCCTTCCTTCCGCAGCGCGTCGAGCTGCGGGCTCACCGCGGTCATCAGCTGCATGATGATCGACGCTGAGATGTACGGCATGATGCCGAGGGCGAAGATCGTGAAGCGCCGCAGCGCCCCGCCCGAGAACATGTTGAACATGCCGAGCATGCCGCCCTGGTTGTCCTGGAAGAAGCCGGCGAGCACGTTCGGGTCGATGCCCGGCACCGGGATGTGCGCACCGATGCGAAACACGATGAGCGCGCCGAGCAGGAACAGCAGCCGGCGCTTCAGGTCGCCGTAGCGCATCCCCTTGCCGGCGTTGGGCAGGGTCGCCATCAGCTCTTCTTCGCGTCCTTCTCGGCGGGTTGCTCGGCCTGCTCGGGCTTCTTGGCTTTTTTCTCTTTCACTTTCTTCTCGACCTTGGGCTTCTCGGTGAGCTGGATCGAGCCGCCCGCGGCCTCGATCATGGCGCGCGCGCCCTTGCTCACCCGGATCTCCTTGAGCGAGACCTTGCGCTCGAGCTTGCCGGAGAGGATTACTTTCGCGCCCAGCGCCCGGTGCGGCACGATGCCCTCGGCCTTGAGCGCAGCGAGGTCGATGTCGGTGGCCTTCATGCGCGCGAGCTCGCTGGTCCGCACTTCGGGGGTGTCCTCGCGGGTGGGCGAATGGAAGCCGCGCTTCGGCAGGCGCCGATGCAGCGGCATCTGCCCGCCTTCGAAGCCGACCTTGTGGAAGCCGCCCGAGCGCGCCCTCTGGCCCTTGTGGCCGCGGCCGGCGGTCTTGCCCCAGCCGGAGCCGACGCCGCGGCCGACGCGGTGCCGATCGCTCTTCGACCCGGGCGCGGGCTTCAACGTGTTGAGTTTCATGAGTCGATCCGCACCAGGTGGTTGACCTTGTTGATCATGCCGCGCACCGCCGGCGTGTCGACGAGCTCGACGACGTGGTCGATGCGCTTCAGACCCAAGCCGCGCACCGTTTGGCGCTGCGAGCGCTCGCAGCCCGAGACGCTCTTCAGGAGCCGCACTTTGATCTTCTTCATTGCGTGATTTCCTCGACCGTCTTGCCGCGGCGCGCCGCGATCTCGGCGGGCGTGCTCATGGCCTTCAGGCCGTCGAGCGTCGCGCGCACCACGTTGTACGGATTGGTAGAGCCGAAGCACTTGGCGAGCACGTTCGTGATGCCCATCACCTCAAACACCGCGCGCATCGGGCCGCCGGCGATGATGCCGGTGCCTTCCATCGCCGGCTGCATCAGCACTTTCGCCGCGCCGTGTCTGCCAACCACCGTGTGCTGCAGGGTGCCGTTCTTGAGCTTGACCTTGAAGAGCTTGCGGCGCGCTTCCTCCATCGCTTTCTGCACCGCCACCGGCACCTCGCGGGCCTTGCCCTTGCCCATGCCGATGCCGCCGTCGCCATCGCCGACCACGGTGAGCGCGGCAAAGCCGAGCACACGGCCGCCTTTCACCACCTTGGTGACGCGGTTGACCGCGATCATCTTCTCGCGCAGGCCGTCGCCGCGCTCTTCGTGCTGCATCCTCGGCTGGATCTTCGCCATAGTTGTCCTTTAGAACTTCAATCCACCTGCGCGGGCCGCTTCGGCGAGTGCCTTGACGCGACCGTGGTAGCGGTAGCCGGCGCGATCGAACGCCACCTTGTCGATGCCTTGCTCCTTCGCCTTGGCGGCAATGCGCTGGCCGATCAGCTCGGCGGCTTTGCGGTTCGCGCCGTGCTTGAGCTGCGCGCGTACCTCTTTCTCGACCGAGGACGCGGTGGCGAGCACCTTGTCGCCGGAGGCGGAGATGAGCTGCGCATAGATGTGCGTGTTCGTGCGATGCACGGTGAGGCGCACCGCGCCGACCTCGCGGATCTTGAGCCGCGTTTGCCGCGCGCGGCGCAGTCTGGCTTCGTTCTTGTCGCTCATGATGGGCGTCTCTCGTTACTTCTTCTTCGTCTCTTTCAACACGATGGCCTCGCCGGTATAGCGCACGCCCTTGCCTTTGTAGGGCTCGGGGGCGCGCTGCGCGCGCACTTCCGCGGCGACCTGGCCGACGAGCTGCTTGTCGATGCCGGTGATGACGATCTCGGTCTGGGTGGGCGTCGCGACCTTGATGCCCTTGGGCATCAGGTGCACCACCGGATGCGAGAAGCCGAGCGACAGATTCAGCTTGTCGCCCTGGGCCTGGGCGCGGTAGCCGACGCCGACCAGCGAGAGGCGCCGCTCAAACCCCTTGGTGACACCCGCGACCATGTTCGCCACCAGCGCACGCATGGTGCCCGACATGGCGTTGGCATGATTGGAGTTGCCGAGTGCCTTGAAAACGATCTGCTCGCCCTCTTTCTTCACCTCGACATTCGGATCGGCGGGGCGCGCGATGGTGCCGAGCGGTCCCTTCACCGAGATGCTGTCGCCGGCGAGGGTCAGCTCGACGCCTTTCGGCAGGGGAACGGGATATTTGGCGATGCGCGACATGGGCGGCCCTTAAGCGACGATGCAGAGCACTTCGCCGCCGACCCCGTCGGCGCGGGCCTTGCGATCGGTCATCACGCCGCGCGAGGTCGACAGGATCGCCACGCCGAGGCCGTTCATCACGCGCGGGATGTCGTCGCGCCCCTTGTAGACGCGCAGCCCCGGCTTGGAGACGCGCTCGAGGCGCTCGATCACCGGGCGGCCGGCGTAGTACTTCAGGCCGATGGCGAGCTCCTTCTTCGCGCCGTTGTCGCGCAGCGCGAAGTCCTCGATATAGCCCTCGTCCTTCAGCACCTTGGCGATCGCGCTTTTCAGCTGCGACGCGGGCATCGAGACTTCCGAGTGGCCGACCAGCTGCGCATTGCGGATGCGGGTCAGCATGTCGGCGATCGGGTCATGCATGCTCATAAGTTGTCCCTTACCCTGACTCTCTTACCAACTGGCCTTGATGATGCCCGGCACTTCGCCCTTGAGGGCGAGGTCGCGCAGCTTGTTGCGTCCCAGGCCGAACTTGCGATAGACGCCGCGCGGCCGGCCGGTGAGGGCGCAGCGGTTGCGCAGGCGCACCGGCGACGCGTCGCGCGGCAGCTTCTGCAGCTTGCCGCGCGCCTCCTCCTTCGCCTCGTCCGAGGCGCGCGAGTCGTAGATGATCTCGAGCAGCTGGGTGCGTCGCGCCTTGTACTTGGCGACGGTCTTGACGCGCTTTTGCTGGCGGAGGACGAGAGCGAGCTTGGCCATGCGGTTTACCTCAGTGCTTGAACGGGAAGCGGAACGCGGCGAGCAGCGCGCGCGCCTCGTCGTCGGTTTTAGCGGTGGTGTTGATGGCGATGTCCATTCCCCGCAGTGCGTCGATCTTGTCGTATTCGATCTCCGGGAAGATGATCTGCTCCTTCACGCCGAGGCTGTAGTTGCCGCGGCCGTCGAAGGCGCGATTCGAGACGCCGCGGAAGTCGCGGATGCGCGGGATGGCGATGTTCACCAGGCGATCGAGGAACTCGTACATGCGCGCCCCGCGCAGCGTCACCATGCAGCCGACCGGAAAGTTGGCGCGGATCTTGAAGTTGGCGATCGACTTCCTCGACTTCGTCACCACCGGCTTCTGCCCGGCAATGCGGGTCATGTCGGCGAGCGCGTTGTCCAGCACCTTCTTGTCGGTGGTGGTCTCGCCCACGCCCATGTTGAGCGTGATCTTCTTGAGGCGCGGCACCTGCATCACGCTCTTGTAGCCGAACTTCTGCGTCAGCTCGGGCACCACTTTCTCGCGGTAGTACATCGCCAGGCGCGCCGGCGGCGCGGGAATCCGCGGGCCCTCTTCCTTCGCGATCGGCGCAGCCTTGGGCGCGTCCTTCTTGCCCTGCGGCTTCGCCTGCTGCGCGGGTTTGGGCTGCGGCGCGCCCTTTTGTTCGGGCTTCGCCTTGCCGTCCTGCCGCTTCTGTTCCTTGTCGTCCTTGTCTTTCGCCATGGTTACGCTTCCACTTGCTCGCCGTTGCCCTTGAAGACGCGCACCTTGCGTCCGTCTTCCAGCGTCTTCACGCCGGCGCGGTCGGCCTTCTGCGTCGCCGGGTTGTAGAGCGCGATATTCGAGACATGGATCGGCAGATCCTTGTCGACGATACCGCCGGTCTCGCCCTTCATCGGATTGGGGCGCTGGTGCTTCTTCACGCGGTTCACGCCTTCCACCACGACGTGCTCGGCGTCGACCCGCCGCAACACCGTGCCGCGCTTGCCTTTGTCGCGACCCGCGATGACGATGACCTCGTCGCCTTTCTTGACGCGCTTCATCAGAGCACCTCGGGCGCGAGCGATACGATTTTCATGAACTGCTCGGTGCGCAGCTCGCGCGTCACCGGGCCGAAGATGCGCGTGCCGATCGGCTCCATCTTGGGCGTGAGCAGCACCGCGGCGTTGCGGTCGAAGCGGATCAGCGAGCCGTCGGCGCGGCGCACGCCCTTGCGGGTGCGCACCACGACGGCGTCGTAGATCTCGCCCTTCTTGACCCGGCCGCGCGGCGCGGCGTCCTTGACGCTCACCTTGATGACGTCGCCGATCGAGGCGTAACGGCGCTTCGAGCCGCCGAGCACCTTGATGCACTGTACGGCCCGTGCGCCGGTGTTATCGGCGACATCCAGCACCGACTCCATCTGAATCATTTTTAAGTCTCCACTCCAACTTGCGCCGCCAGGCAGCGCAGTTTTGGACCCCGTCCGGGGCTAGGAAGGCCGTGATTCTACTCTCAAACGGCCTTCGATTTCTCCACTAAACGCGTCACGCGCCACGATTTTGTGCGCGACATCGGCCGGCACTCGGCGATCTCGACCAGATCGCCCTCGCCGAACTCGCCGCTCTCCACGTGCGCGTGGTACTTCTTCGAGCGGGTAATCGTCTTGCCCATCATCGGGTCGCGCACGCGCCGCTCGACCCGCACCACGACGGTTTTCTGCATCTTGTTGCTCGTGACCCGACCGAGCAGCTTGCGCTGGTTCTTGGCGGGCGCGGCTACGGGTTCACTCATTTGGCAGACTTCTCCTTCATGATGGTGCGGACACGCGCTATGTCGCGGCGCACCTTCTTCAGCTGGCTGGTGTTGCCGAGCTGCTGGGTGGCGACCTGCATGCGCAGGCCGAACTGGGCGCGCAGCAGCGACTCCAGCTCCTTCTGCAGCTCCTCGGGTTGCTTGCCGCGCAGTTCGCTGGGTTTCATTCGCTCAGCCTCCGAGCATGCGCTGCACGACGATGGTGCGGAAGGGCAGTTTGGCCGAAGCGAGCGCGAAGGCTTCCTTGGCCAGCACTTCGGTGACGCCGTCCATCTCGAAAATGATCTTGCCCGGCTGGATCTCGCTCACGAAGTACTCCGGGTTGCCCTTGCCGTTTCCCATGCGCACCTCGGCGGGCTTCTGCGACACCGGCTTGTCCGGGAAGACGCGGATCCAGATGCGGCCGCCGCGCTTGATGTGGCGAGACATGGCGCGCCGGCCGGCTTCCAGCTGGCGAGCGGTGAGCCGACCGCGGGTCGTCGCCTTCAGGCCGAATTCGCCGAAGGAGACCTTGGCGCCGCGCGTGGCGACGCCCGTGTTGCGGCCCTTCTGCTGCTTGCGGTACTTAGTGCGTGCGGGTTGCAGCATTTGCTATTCCTTCTTCTCGCCTTCCGGCTTCGCGGCGTCTTCCTTCACGACCTTCTTCGGCCGCTTGACCGTGGTCTTGGGCGCGGGCGCGCCCTCTTTTCTCGGCGCGGCGCGCTTGTCGCCTTCCGGACGCGGCCTCGCGGGTCCGCGCTTAGCGCCCGGTCTGGGCGCAGGCTTCTTCGCGCGCTTGGGCTCGGCGGGCGCTTCCGGCTGGGCTAGCGCCGGCGCCGCGCCCGGCAGGATCGACGGCAGCTCGCCCTTCGGCAGCACTTCGCCCTTGTAGACCCAGACCTTGATGCCGATCACGCCGTAGCTGGTCTTCGCCTCGCCCAGGCCATAGTCGATGTCCGCGCGCAAGGTATGCAGCGGCACGCGGCCCTCGCGGTACCACTCGGTGCGCGCGATCTCGATGCCGTTCAGCCGGCCGGCGCTCATGATCTTGATGCCCTGCGCGCCCAGGCGCATGGCGTTCTGCATGGCGCGCTTCATCGCGCGGCGGAACATGATGCGCTTCTCGAGC
>DASXRW010000346.1:0-8662 GCA_036506355.1 Burkholderiales bacterium | reverse complement strand
GGCATTCAAGGCGAGCTGGCTGTACGAAGAGCTGTATAAAGCGCGGAACTTCAAACCGTGGATGTCCAAAGGCCTGTACACGGGAACGCTGATGGTGGGCGTCGATCAGGTCGTGTTCCGCGGACGAGCGCCCTGGACGCTGCACCACAAGGGCCCGGACCATGCGCAGACGCGGCCGGCGCGCGAGTTCTCGCCGATCGCCTATCCGAAGCCGGATGGATCGCTCACCTTCGATCGGCTGTCGTCCGTGTTCATCTCGAACACCAACCACAGCGAGGACCAGCCGATCCACCTGCGGCTCAAGGACCCGGCGCTGCCGCTGCGCAACTGGCAGGAATACGCCGGCCCGGAGCAGCGTTACTGTCCCGCGGGTGTTTATGAGTTTGTGGACGTCGAGACCAAGCCGCGCCTGCAGATCAACGCGCAGAACTGCGTGCACTGCAAGACCTGCGACATCAAGGATCCGCTGCAGAACATCGTCTGGGTCGCGCCCGAGGGCGGCGGCGGGCCGAACTATCCGAACATGTAGGCGCTAGCAGACTGTTGAAAAACCCCTCGAACGATGATCGCGCTGACATGTCACAGTCCGAAGCGCATGATCACTCCTTCCTTCGCAAGGCGACTACAATGCGCTTCCCGCCCATGCTTCGGACTTTCGCAGCGCTCGCCGGCGTCGCCGCACTCGCGGCGGCGGGCTTCGTGATGGCGCGCGGCAGCGCGTTCGCGCTTCTCACGGTGCGCGCGGAGGTGCGGCCCTCGGCGCTCGTCAAGCTCGAGGTTAAGACGCCCGAAGCGGCCGCCATCAATACGCAGGACATCCTGCAGGGACTGACTCTGAATGCCGGCGGACTGAAACCGCAGGTCGTGCTCGACGTGTGGCCGCTCGCCGGCCGCGCCGCGGCAATCCACAGGCTGAGCATCGACTTCTGATCAGCACGGCGGCGAGGGCTGGCAGCTCACCGTGATGGTGAGGAGCTGGCTGTAGATGGTCGGCGGCGGGCCGGGGGAGACGGCCGAGACGTCCTGCCCTCCCGGCGCGATGCGCCCGTAGAAGTTGCGCGGCCGGTCGGTCACCGAGCTGCGGCCCGGAACGCCAACCACACCGACGATGGGAAAGCTCCCCGCCGTGCCGTCCCCCCACGGAAGGGTGCGCGCGGCGTCGACATACACGTTGTAGGTCAGACGGTCGGCGCCCGCCGGTGGCGCGAGCTGGCGCGCGGGCGCGGCTGCGAGCTTCGCGATATAGACGACGGTCACATCGCTCGCGCGCTCATTGCGGCAGGTGACCGTGAAGCTGCCGGCGCCGTCCAGCGGCGCCTCGGAAAGCACGTCGTAGACGCCGAAGTCGATGGTCACGCTCGACGCGGTGCAGGTGACGCCGCCCGCGCCGCCGCCGCTTTCGTCGCCGTTGGCGAGTGCAGCGCCCGCGGCGAGCAGCAGGAGGGCCATGATGGCCAGGCGTTTGGCCATGCTCAAGGCTTCACTCCCCTGCAGATGAAGGTGCCGAGTTGCGGCAGCGGATCGGCATGGTGGCCATAGGATACGTCGAGCACGCAGGTCTGGCCGTTCCAGATGACGAGCACGCGGTTCGTCTCTTCCAGCCCCTCCAGGTAGAGCTCGCCGCGCAGCGCCACGGGGAACTCTTCGGCTTGGCCTTCGATGCGCGCAGCCGCTCCTGAGGGCAGGTCGGAGCCGTCGTCGAGCACGATGCGCAAGGTGGCGGCGCGCACGCGCCGGACCGGAAAATCGAGCAGCAGGCCGCTGCGGAAATAGGGCGCGCCCTCGAGTCGCAAGCTGCCGAGGCGCGCTTCGAACGGCAGATCGGCCTGCTCGATCGTCACCGGGTTGCGCTCGTAGGCGCGCAGCCGAGGCAGCACGGCATAGCCGCGCGCGTTCGTGCGCGCCATGACCTGGTTGTCCTGGAGCACGCGCACATTCTCGAAGTCGCCCACGTGCACGACCGCGAAGCTCTCGGTGATGCTGCGGCTGAGGAACGTGTGTCCGGCGATGGTGCCCACGCCGCCGCTGGCGCCGAAGCGCGTGGCGCTCCCGCCTTGCCGTGCAGTGGCGGCTTCGAGCACGTAGGTCCCGACGCCGGTCTGCCCGCTCAGGCTGCCGAAGAGGTCTTCGTTGCGCACTTGCGCGCGATAGCCGTACCCGTCGCCAAGCGGCAGGCTTTTCTGCACCACCGCGGTCGGCGTGTTGCGCGTCACGCCACTTTGGTTGTCGTGCGTGCGCTCGAGGCTGGCGCTCCCCGAGGTGAGCTCGCCGAGGGGAATGGCGAGGGTAGTAAAAAGCGCGCTGCCCCCGATGGCGCCGTAAGTCCTCACCGCGTTGATGCCGAGCTGCGCAATGCGGCCCACCGGCAGGCTGTAGGCGAGCGTCACGACTTCGGCCCTCGGCTGGTCGCGGAACTCCTGTACTGCGTGCGTGAGCGACAGCGAACCGAACTCGCCGAGGTGCACGCCGGCGTTGGCGATCGTCTGGCGCCGCCGCGGCAGCTCGCCCGGCCGCATGCCCGCCTGGCGAAATTGGGCATTGGTGAGCACCGTCTGAAACGCGGCGCTGAAAACGCGCGCGTTGCGCTCGAGGCCGAAGCCCGCGAGGCGCCCGAGCCCGGCCTCGCTGTGGCTGAAGGCGAGGCTGCCGCTCGCCAGGCCGAAATTGCCGACGCGGGCCGCGCCGCTCGCGCCGGCGCTGCGCGCCAGGTTGGCCGACTCCGCGCGCAGCTCGCCCGTCACGCGGTCGGTGAGACCGTGCCGGTAGGTCGCCGCCGCGACCCGCTCCGCGTAATGATTGCTGAGCACGGCGAAGTCCTGGCGCGTTTCGCCCGCCTCGAACGAGTAATCGCTCAAGCCTTCCTTGAGGAGCGCGGTCGATCCGTAAAAGGGCTGCGTGATGATCTGCTCGCGCCCCAGTAGATCGCGCACCACGACGCGGATATCGCCGCTGCCGGTGACCACCGGAATGTTGCTGAGCGAAAAAGGGCCGGGCGGTACGCTGCGGCGCGCGACGAGCGCGTTGTTGACGAACACATCCACCGTGGAAGGCAGCGCCGCCTGGCCAACGGCGCTCGCGACGGGGAACGGAATGAATCCCGGCTGCGTCGCGAAATTCGTCGCGAACTGGAGGCCGCCGAAGCGCACCGGCCGCCCCCAGGCGCCCGCGCGGGTAATGGAATCGCCAAGGCGCAGGCTGCGCCGCTCCTCGGGCTGATCGATGGTGTAGGTGCTTTCCAGCCGCCGCCATCTCGCCGTCTCGCCGAGCTCGGGCGCGAGCACCGAGTTCGTGAGCACGCCGTAGCGGCTGAAGAATCCCGCTTCGAAGAAACCCGTGCGCGCCCACGCGCCCGCGGCGTGCGTAGCGCTCAACGAATAGTTGAGAAAACCACCCGGCTGCGGCAGCACCGCAGGCGTCGCCGCGCGCGAATCGGGAAGTGCGGCGAGGGTCGCCTCGAAGGCCTCGGCGCGCGTGGTGATCGCGAGCCGCAGCCGCGCCTCGTCGAGCTCGAAGCTCGCGCCGGGCAGTGCGTCGAGCGGGTAATACGTGCGTCCCTCGTGCTCGAGCGCGCCGGCCGCCGGCCGGCGGATGCGCCAGCGCTCGAGGTCTTCCGCGGCGGCAAAGAACCGCTTGCCCGAGCGCAGCACGACCACGGTCTCATTGAGGCCCTGGCGGTTGACGTCGACCTGCAGCAGCATTTCGGCAAAGCCATCGGCGGCGGTGGCGCGCCACGAGGCGAGCGAGATGCCGGCAACTAAGGCGAGGAGAAGACTACGGGCCCGACAGGTCGATCTCGGTATCGATGCTGCCCGCATCGGTAGAGACCTTCAGGCGCAGGCGATCGGACTTCTTGACGCGCGCGGGAGGAAGCTTGAAATCCCACTCGCGTGATTGTCCGGGCAGCACGTAGGTAAGCGCAGAGTGCGAGGCGACCGCCTGCTTTTCCTCGGGCAGCGACACCGCGAGGTCCGAGATCTGGATGTGACCGCTGCCCTGGTTCGCGACCTTGAGATTTACCGTGTCTTCGCCGCGCAGCCTCGCGTCCCAGACGAGCGTCGCCTTGGCCGGACCTTTGCGCGGCTGCACGAAGACGGGCAGTCCGATGCGCAACGCCACCTGCAGGCCCTGGAATCCCGGCTTCGCCGCGCCCGGCACTTCCTCGACGTACAGGCGATAACTGAGCTCGCGCTCGGCGTCGGGCGCGCGGCGCAGGCCGACGCGAATGATCTGCTCCTTGTCGACCGCGATGGTGGCGATCGGCGGGGTCACGAGCACGTCCTTCGTCGGCGTCAGGACGTCCTTGCCGTTTTCCTGCGACCAGGCCTGCACGCTCACCTGGACCACGACGGGATCGGTGCCGCTGTTCTTGACCGAGACCGCTACGCTGCGCGCGGCTGCCGAGAGCTCGACACGGATGGGATTGACTTCGAGGGAGCCCGCTTGGCTCGACGCCGCGCCGAGAAAGGCGAGTGCCGCGCACGCGATGCTCAACGCGCGCATGGTGCTCGCTTCCCTCCCGGGCAACGCGTCATGTTCTTTTATCGCGCTCGAGTCTAGCCCTAAAAGTTCACCGTCGCAACGATCGTGTCCGCATATTCGCCGATCGCCGGGTTCTGCGCAGCGCGCACTGTGCCGCACACGTTGTACGTGCGCATGAGCTTGCTCTGCGCGGCGCTCGCCGCGAACACCTCGGCGCCCGCTTCGCCCCACGGCGTCATTGCGGGAAACGAGCACGGCGTCGACGGTGCCGCGCTCGGCGGCTGATAGAGCTCGTAGGGAAGGAAACTCTCGGCGCTCGTATTCTTCATGCGGCGCTGGCCGGCGGAAACATAATTGCCCGCGCCGAGCGCGATGGTCGGCGCCGTTCCCTTTACGCAGGTTACGGTGATCAATCCCGCGGCGTTGAGATCGGCCGCGCGGTTCGCGCCGATGGGGTCATACTGGCCAAAGGCGACCGGCGCCGCGGCGATGTTGCAGTTGGTATTCACCGCGACTCGCGCGGTGAATGACGAAGTGCCGATCCCCGCCCATGCAGCCGCAGCGCCGAGCAGCGTGGCGAGAGCGCCAGCGAGCGCGCCCAAGCTAGAAGTTGATGGTCAGGACGATCGCGTCGGTGTACGCGTCCGCGGAAACGTTCTGCGCCTTGGGAATCGAGCCGCAGATGTTGAAGGAGAACGCCGAGGTCGCACCCCACGTGCCCGCGTTGGGCGAGAAGATGCCCGTCGTCGCGTTCCACACGGTTCCCGGATACGCGCACGGTGCGGCGGCCGTGGCGGCCGAGGGCTGATAGAGCTCGTAGGTGAGGAAGTCGCCGGTGACAGTGCCGGCGAGCCGGCGCGTGGCACCGACCGCGTTGCTGCCGCCGCCGAGCGTGATCGCGACGCCGGTCGAGCTTTTGGTGCAGGTCACCGAGACCGAACCGGTGGCGGTGACGTCGGAGCCGGTCGAGCTGTTGACCGCCACCGGATCGTAGTCGCCAAACGAGACCGCATTCGCCGTGATGAGGCAGTTTTGCGGAACCGACGCCGTCACGTTCAGCGTGGTGATCTTGGATCCTGCGGCCCACGCCGTGAGCGCCGCAGTCGTGGCGGCGAGCGCCACCGCGAACATGGTGAGACGAGTCTTGCGCCGCATCTTGTCTCCTCCCGGTCTCCTCCCGCGGCGTAAATATAGTCACAGACGCAAATCGGCGACGTCGCGCTGGACCGCGATGTGCGGTCGCTCGGACCATTACACATTGTCGAATTCTTTCGACATCGTTCTTGAATAGGGTGGACGACCCTATGGCCCTCGGACAAGCGGATTACGGCGTGGGCAGCGTGCGGCTGGCACGGCCCTTCCGCATCCGGCGCCTGGGCCGCTTCGGCCTTAGGCGTTGGCGATGCGCCGGCGCAGGCTGTTGTCGGCGTCCGGGCGCAGGAGCTGCTCGATCTGCTGCGCCGGCACCGGCACGCTCACGTAGAAGCCCTGGATCTGGTCGCAGCCGAGCTCCTTGAGGAGGTGCACCTGCTCGTCGTCCTCGACGCCCTCGGCGATCACCTTCAGGCCGAGCGTATGCGCGAGCGAGACGATCATCGCCACGATGTTGCGCGGATAGCCGGCGTCGCCCATGCGCACCACGAAGCTGCGGTCGATCTTCAGCGTGTCCACGGGCAGGCGCGCGAGATAGCTGAGCGAGCAGTAGCCGGTGCCGAAATCATCCACCGACACTTCCACGCCCGCGCGGCGCAGCGTCTGGAGCTTGCGCGTGCTCGCCTCGATATCGTCGACCAGCACGCTCTCCGTGATTTCCAGGTCCAGGAGCGGTTTCGCTTCGCCCATCTCGGTGATGGCTTCGAGCACCGTGTCGACGAAGTCCTGCTGGCGCAGCTGGATCGCCGAGACGTTGACCGCGATGCGCGGCACCGTGATGCCGAGCGACTGCCAGTGGTGGATGTCGGCCGCCGCCTGGCGCAGCGCCCAGCGCCCCGCGGCGAGGATCATGCCGGTCTCCTCCAGCAGGCCGACGAACTTGGAAGGCGGCACGGCGCCGAGCTCGGGGTCGGTCCAGCGGATCAGCGCCTCGAGGCCGGCGATGGCGCCCGATTTCACGTCGATCTTCGGCTGGTAATGGAGCGCGAGGCGCCCTTCCTCCAGCGCCCGGCGCAACCGGTTTTCCATGGCGAGCGACTCGGCGACGCGCGCGTTCATCTCGGGCGCGTAGAAGAGATAGCGCTGGTTTGCCTGCTTTGCCTTGTTGAGCGCGGTCTCGGCGTTGGCGCAAAGCGATTCGGTCGATTCACCGTCGGCCGGAAATACCGCGATGCCCGCCTTCAAGCCGACGCGCAGCTCGACCCCGTCGACCGCGATCGGCCGGGCGAACGCTTCCTCGAACCGGTCGATCAGCCAGTGCGTCGTATCGCCCGGACGGTCGAACGGCGCCACCGCGATGGCGAAGTGGTCGGCGCCGATGCGCGCCACGGTGTCCTGTTCGCGCGCCGCCGTGCGCAGCCGCGCACCGATGGTGCGCAAAAGGTCGTCGCCCGCCTTGCGGCCGAACGTCTCGTTCACCATGCGGAAGCGCTCGACATCGAGGAACACCGCGGCGGCGAAGCGCTTCTCGCGGCGCGCCGCATTGAGCGCCTGCGTCATGCGGTCGGTGAACAGGCTCCTATTGGGTAAATCGGTAAGCGAGTCGTGGTAGGCGAGATAGTCCATCTGCGCCTTCTGCTCGAGATGGTGCAGGGCGAACGAGATGTCGCCCGCGAGCTCGTGCAGGAGCCGCATCTCCTCCTCGTCGAAGAAGTCGCGCACCCGCGCGTAGAGCAGCAGCACGCCGGCCGGCTCGTCGTTCACGATGAGCGGCAGCGCGACGAAGGAGCCGCTCTGCGCATCGTTCCACACCATCGCCTGCGTGCCGATCTTCAGGCGCTCGAGCTCACGCTCGGGACTGCCCTCGCCCGCCCGCGCGGCTAGCGTAAGGCGCCGGCTGCGGTCCGCGAGGCCGACCGCGGCGAGGCGGAAGCCGCCTTTCTCGACAGCGATGCGGCAGGCCTCTTCGAGCAGCGCCTGTCGGTCGTAGGCGCGCACGATCAGCGCGTTGATCGCGGAGAGCGTCGCGAGCGTGCGGTTCATCCGCTCGATCCGCTGCTGCTGCGCTTCGAGCGCGCCGGTCTTCTCCAGCAGCTGGTCGACCATCAGGCGCAGATGGTCGCGGTCGAGGTCGGCGCTCGCGTGCGAAGGCGCCGCCGGCCGCGCGCCGAGGACCTCCTGTACGGCGCGCAGGATCGCGTCGTTGTCGGAGGGTTTGACGAGCACGCGTGCCACGCCGAGCGAATGCGCCAATTGTTTCGCATCCTGGCTGCCGAAATAGGCCGTGTAGAACATCACGCTGATGCCGGCGGTCGCCGGCTCGAGCTTGAGCCGGCGCGTGAGCTCGTAGCCGTCCATGATCGGCATGAGCACGTCGGAGATGACGAGCTCGGGCGCGTGCTCGCGCGCCAGATTCAGCGCCTGGTTGCCGTCGCCGGCAGCGAGCACGTAGTGGCCCGCGGTCTCGAGCAGCGCCGCCAGCGCCTCGCGATTGGCGCGGTGGTCGTCGGCGATCAGGATCTTTGCCACTAGCCTATCGGACCCGGTGCCTGCAGGATCGTTCCGACCCAGTAGAATCCCGGCATGGGGGGAAGCACGGCTGCATACCGCAGTTTTCGCGAGTTTTATCCCTTTTATCTATCGCAGCATGCAAACCGCGTATGCCGCCGGCTGCACTTCGTCGGGACTACGCTTGGTCTTGCGGCACTATTGCACGCGTTCTCGACGCTGAATTTCTGGTGGTTGCTCGCCGGCCTAGGAGCCGGCTATGCGTTTGCCTGGGTCGGGCATTTTTTCTTTGAGAAAAATCGGCCCGCGACCTTCACTTATCCCTGGTACAGCTTCCTCGGCGACTGGGTGATGTGGCGCGACATGCTCACCGGGCGGATCCGCTTCTGATGGCCGAGCACGAGCACAGCCTGAGCGCACTGCTGCACTCCGAAGTCGCCTGGCTGACGCTGTTCGCCTTCGCCCTCGCGATCCTGCTGCTGCAGTTCCGGCCCGCGGAGCGCTCGGTCTACCTGAATACGCTGTGGCTCTTCCTGATCGGCGTGTTCGGCCAGGCCGGCGCGATCGCGCTCGATGCCCTGGC
>DASXRW010000345.1:0-5353 GCA_036506355.1 Burkholderiales bacterium | reverse complement strand
CAACGGCCTGGTCAGCATCGAGGCCGCGCGCGCGGACTATGGCGTCTGCATCGATCCGCAGACGCTTTCCATCGACCAGCGGCGCACCGCCGCTTTGCGGAGCGGCACATGACGCATATCGATCACATCGGCATCATCGTCGCGGACCTGGAGCGCGCGGTGGAGAAACTGGCAGCGCTGTTCGGCCCGGCAACCCTCAAGGAGCTGCCCGACGTCGGCCTGCGCGTGGCGGAATTCCAGGCCGCCAACATCACGATCGAGCTGCTGCAATACCGCGGCGAGGCCGCGTTCGCGCGCCAGGTGATGGGCGAGCGGCTCGGCCTGAATCACATCTCGGCGCGCGTCGCCGACACCGACAGGGCGGTCGGAGAGCTCAAGCGCTCCGGCTTCGAGCCGATGGCCGGGTTCCCGCGGCAGGGCGCGCACGGGCGCGTCGCGTTCTTCCACCCCGATCCGGTCAGCGGATTGCTGTTCGAGGTCTGCCAGGGAGATTGACATGGACCTGAATCTGAAGGGCCGCAAGGCGCTCGTCACCGGCGGCTCGAAAGGCATCGGCCTGTCGATCGCGCAGTTTCTCGCCGCCGAAGGCTGCTCGCTCTCGCTCGTCGCGCGCTCGGAAGCGGACCTCGCCCAGGCGCGCGACAAGCTGCGCGGCGAGCACGGCGTTTCGGTCACGGTGCACGCCATGAACCTCGCGGAGCGCGGCCGGGCGAAAGAGCTGGCGGCGAAATGCGGCGACACCGAAATCCTGGTCAACAATGCAGGATCGATCCCGCGCGGCAGCGTGGAGGAGATCGACGAGGAGCGCTGGCGCGCCGCCTGGGACCTCAAGGTGTTCGGCTATATCAACATGTGCCGCGAGTTCTACCGCCTGATGAAGGCGCGCGGCGGCGGCGTGATCATCAACATCCTCGGCAACGGCGGCGAGGCGCTCGATGCCGGCTACATCTGCGGCGGCGCCGGCAACGCCTCGCTCATGGCGTTCACCCGCGCGCTCGGCGGGCAGAGCGCGCGCGACGGCGTGCGCGTGGTCGGCGTGAATCCCGGGCCGGTCGCGACCGAGCGCCTGATCGGCCTGATGAAGACCGAGGCGAAGAAGCGCCTGGGCGACGAGGGCCGCTGGCAGGAGTTCTCGAAGGGCTTCCCGTTCGGCCGCGCCGCGACGGTCGAGGAGATCGCGGCGACGGTCGCGCTGCTCGCCTCGGAGCGCTCGAGCTATACCACCGGCACCATCGTCACCATCGACGGCGGCATGGTGAACCGCGGCTCGCTCATCTAGATGGCAGCCGAGCCGCTCGTAGCGGAAGAGTTTCGCGGCCATATCGCGCGCTGGGTGGATGAACGCCTTGCGCCGCAGGCCGAGGCACTCGATCGCAAGGCCGAGTTTCCCCATGAGCTTTTCCGGGAGGCGGGCGAGCTCGGCTATCTCGGCGTCATGTACCCGGAGAAGTACGGCGGCAGCGGCATCGCCGAGCGCTTCACCGCCTTCAGCATCGTGTGCGAGGAGCTTGCCCGCGGCTCGATGGGATTCGCCGCCGGCGTGTGCATGCAGGGTTCCACGGCGACGCACACGATCTTCGAGTGGGGCAGCGAAGCCCTGCGCGAGCGCTATCTCGTTCCCGCGCTCAAGGGCGAGAAAATCGGCGCCTTCGCCATCACCGAGCCGAACGCGGGGTCGGATGCCGCAGCGCTGCGCACCCGCGCGACTCGCGTCGACGGCGGCTACCTGCTGAACGGAGCCAAGATCTTCACCACCCACGGCTCGGTGGCCGACTTCATCACCGTGTGCGCCACCGCCGACCCGGCGAAGGGCCTGAAAGGCGTCGGCCTTTACCTCGTCGACACGAAAACGCCCGGCTTCTCGGTCGGCCGGCGGCTCGAGAAGTTCACCGTGCATTGCTCGGACACGGCCGAGATCGCGTTCCAGGACGTGTTCGTGCCGCAGGAATGCCGCCTGGGCGGCGAAGGCGACTTCCTCGCCGCCTACAAGTCGCTCACGGTGGACCGCCTGTTTACCGCCGCGCTGGCGGTGGGCACCGGTCGCGCGGCCTACGACGCGGCGCTGAAGTACGCGAAAGAGCGCAGCCAGTTCGGCCAGCCGATCGGCAAGTTCCAGGCGGTGCAATTCAAGCTGGTCGACATGCTCGCGCAGCTGGAGCAGGCGCGCGTCTACACCTACCACGTCGCCGCGCTCGCCGACCGCGGCCAGCCGATCACCGCCGAAGCGGCGCTCGCCAAGATCGTCGCCGCGGATGGCTGCAACGAGGTGTGCCAGAAGGCGCTCAACATCTTCGGCGGCTACGGGCTGATGAACGAGTTCCCGGCGCAGCGCTTCCTGCGCGACTCTTACTTTCCGATGATCGGCGGTGGCACCAGCGACATCATGCGGCTGATCGTCGCGCGCCAGCTCGGGCTCTAGGCATGAGGTTCCTGGCCGCAATCGCCGCTGCGCTGCCCCTCTGCGCCGCGGCGCAGTCCTATCCCGAGCGGCCGATCAGCCTGGTTGTTCCTTTCGCGGCGGGCGGGGCGACCGACGCGCTCGCGCGCCAGTTCGCCGAGCGCATGAGCCGCAATTCGAGGCAAACCATCCTGGTCGAGAACATTGCGGGCGCCGGCGGCACGGTAGGCGCAGCGCGGGTCGCAAGGGCGAAGCCCGACGGCTACATCTATCTCGTCGGCCACCTCGGCTATATGGCCGCCGCCGTCGGCCTCTACCGGCAGCTGCCCTACGACCCGGTGCAGGACTTCGACGCCGTGGCGCGCTTGCCCGATACGCCCATGGTGCTCATTTGCGGACGCGAAAGCCGCGTCACGACGATCCGCGGCCTGATGGACTTTGCAAGGCAGAACCCGGGAAAGCTCAATATCGGCAACGCCGGAATCGGCTCCGCCGGACATCTGGTTGCCGCCCTCTTCGCCAGCTCGATCAAGGCAGAGGTCACGCACGTGTCCTACAAGGGAAACGCGCCGGCGCTCACCGACATCCTCGCGGGACAGATCGATTGCATGTTCGATCAGTCGAACACCGCGCTGCCGCAGGTGCGCGGCGAGAAAGTCGTTGCGCTTGCGACCACGGCAAAGGCGCGACTGCCGCAGATGCCCGGAGTGCCGACCCTCGACGAGTCGGGGCTGCCCGGTTTCGAGGCGGCCACCTGGTACGGCATTTACGCGCCAAAAGGAACGCCGCGCGAAGCGCTGCACTGGCTGCTCGCGCAGTTCCGCGAGGCGATGCAGGACGCCGCCTTCAGCGCCAGGCTGGTCGAGCAGGGCTATGTGCTCATCGACCCCGGGATCAGCGGTCCCGAGGCGCTCGCCGCCCATACCCGCAGCGAAGTGAGCCTTTGGAAGAAGGTGATCGCCGATGCGGGCATCGCGCCGAACTGAGGCTGGCAGCCTGGCGCCTCGCGAACGCACGGTTCCCGCCATGCTGCGGCGCGCAGCCGGGCGCTTCGGCGACCACCCGCTGCTCTCCATGGGAGATGCGCATTGGCGCCACCGCGACGCGGCGCAGGCGGCCGCGCGCCGCGCGGCGGCCTTGCGCGCCGCCGGCATCTCGCGCGGCGACCGCGTGGCGATCATGTGCGGCAATCGCGCCGAGCTGCTCGAGGTGTTTCTCGCTTGCGGCTGGCTCGGCGCCATCGCGGTGCCGATCAACACGGCGTCGATGGCGCCGCAGATCGAGTACTACCTCTCGAACAGCGGCGCCAAGCTGCTCGTCATCGAAGCGCGCTTTGTCGAGCGCCTTGGAAGCGCGTCGATCAGAACCTGGGTGATCGGCGAGAGCTATCCGCCACCCGGCGAAGCCGTCGTTCCAGAGGAGGTGCAACCTGGCGAGACCCTGGCGATCCTGTACACCTCAGGCACCACCGGGCCGGCGAAAGGCGTGACCTGCCCGCATGCTCAGTACTACTGGTGGGGCTTGAACACGGCGAGCATCCTCGGCGTCGGCAGCGACGACGTGCTGTGCACCACGCTGCCACTTTTCCACATCAACGCGCTCAACACTTTCGCGCAGGCCGCGCTGACGGGCTGCTCGGTCGTGTTCGAATCGCAATTCTCCGCCTCGCGGTTCTGGAGCACGGTGCAAAAGCGTCGCGCCACGGTGATCTACCTGCTCGGCGCGATGGTGCCGATCCTGCTTGCGCAGCCGCCGAGCCCGGCGGAGCGCAGCCACCGAGTGCGCATCGGCCTGGGGCCGGGCGTACCCGCGTCTGCGCTGCAAACCTTTCACGAGCGCACGGGCATCACGTTGCTGGAAGGTTATGGCTCTACGGAAACCAATTTCGTCATTGCCACTGCCGCCGACAGCGCGCGCCGCGGCGTGATGGGGTGGATCCGCCCGGGCTTTCAGGCGCGCGTGGTCGATGAGCATGACGTCGAGCTGCCCGCCGGCGAGGCGGGCGAGCTCGCGCTGCGCGCCGACGAGCCGTTCGCCTTCGCCACCGGCTACTTCGGCATGCCGGAGAAGACGGTGGAAGCCTGGCGCAACCTCTGGTTTCACACCGGCGACCGCGTGGTGCGCGAGGCCGACGGCGCGTTCCGCTTCGTCGATCGCATCAAGGACGCGATCCGGCGCCGTGGCGAGAACGTGTCGTCCTACGAGGTGGAGCAAGTGCTGCTGAGCCACCCGCACGTGGCCGCTGCCGCGGTCTACCCGGTGCGCTCGGAGCTCGCCGAGGACGAGGTGATGGCGGCGCTGGTCGCGGCGACGGGGCGAGACATCGATTGCGCGGCGCTGGCAAGCTTCTGCGAATCGCGCCTGCCGAAATTTGCCATCCCGCGCTACATCGACGTGCTGCCCGATCTGCCGCGCACCGAGAACGGCAAGGTGCAGAAGTACAAGCTGCGCAGCCGCGGCGTGAGCGCGGCGACCTGGGACCGGCTCAAAAAAGAACCGGGGCCAGGCCCTCATCTTCCAATGGGGACCTGACCCCGGCTTTGGGGCACCTGGTTAGTTCAGATCGGGGTGATGACGCCTTCCTTGGAGACGCGTACCTTGTCGCCGCTCTTGAGGGTGACCGGCGTGCCGCTCTCGTCCGAGAGGGCGCGTGTCGAGCCGTCGTTCATGCGCACCGTGATGTCATAGCGCTTGTGGGCGCGCGCCTGGCGCTCGATCTGGTGTCCGGCCACGGCACCGACCGCGGCGCCGATCGCCGTCCCGGCGCGGTTTTCGCCGATCTGGTGCCCAATGACTGCGCCGCCGACGCCGCCGGCGACCGCGCCGATGCCCGTGCCCTTGCCGGCCACGTCGACTTCCTTGACCTCGACGATCACGCCGCAGTCGTGGCAGACAGCCGCGACGTGCTGCTTCGGCTGCGCCGGCTTGGCCGGCTTGGCGGCGACCGCTTTCTCG
>DASXRW010000344.1:0-7240 GCA_036506355.1 Burkholderiales bacterium | reverse complement strand
TGCATCATGACCCGCATCGGGCCGCCCCACGAGACATCGACGCTGCCGTCGAGCAGCGCGCTCGCCGTGCGCGCGGTGCTCGGCGAGACGACATGGCGGATGTCGAGCCCTTCGCTGCGCCAGAAGCCGCCCGCCAGCGCGAGATAGAAAGGAACGTAGGGCACCGCGCGCATGTTCTCGCAAAGCGTGAGGCGCATCGGGCGTCGCTCAAACGTCCTTCAGGTATTTCGTCTCGAGCTCGCGCCAATGCCGCGCGTTCACCGCCTCCTCCCGGTCGTTGAACGTGGCGAGCTCACCTTCGATCGCAGCCGTGTCGCCGTCGCGCTTGAGCACCGCGAGGACCTTCTTCGCCGCGGCGATCGCCGCGCGATGGGTCTGCGAGGGATAGATGCCGATGCGGTAGCCCATCGCCTCGAGCTCGCGCGCCGGCAGCACCGGCGTCTTGCCGCCCTCGAAGATGTTGACAAGCGCGGGCTTGGTGAGCTGCCGCGCCGCGGAGCCGAGCTCCGCAGCCGACTGCGGGGCCTCGACGAAGCCGACGTCGGCGCCCGCCTCGAGGTAGGCGTTGACGCGGTCGATCGCCGCCTGCAGCCCTTCGATCGCGCGCGCGTCCGAGCGCGCGATGATCACCATGCCGGCATCGCGGCGGGTGTCGACCGCGGCCTTGATCTTGCCGATCATCTCGGCCTTGCTCACCACCTGCTTGCCCTCGTAATGGCCGCATTTCTTGGGCGAGACCTGGTCCTCGAGGTGGAACGCCGAGACACCGGTCTTCTCGTACTCGCGCACGCTGCGTATCACATTGAGCGCATTGCCGTAGCCCGCGTCCATGTCGGCGATCACCGGAATGTCCACGGCTTCCACCGTGCGCGAGATCCATTGCGCGACCTCGGTCATGGAGAGCAGCCCGACGTCGGGATAGCCGTTCGCGCGGGAGTAGCCGCCGCCGGTGAGATAAACCGCGTCGAAGCCCGCCACCTGCACCAGCCGCGCGGTCAGCGTGTCGTAGGCGCCGGGCACGACCACATACCCGGGTTTTGCGAGCAGCGCTCGGAGCTTCGTCCTCGGATTCATGCAGGCACCTCGGGAGTAAGGCGGCGCCGCAGCACGTAGTGCAGCAATCCGCCGTGGTGGAAATACTCGACGTCGCGCCTGGTGTCCAGGCGGCAGAGCAGGCGCAGCTTGTCGCGTCTGCCGTCGGCGCGCGCGATGCTGCACTCGAGCTCGCTGCGCGGCGCCATGTTGCCGCGGATGCCGGTGATGTCGAAGAGCTCGGCGCCGGTGAGCGCGAGCGTCTTGCGCGTGACGCCGCTCGGGAACTGCAGCGGCAGCACGCCCATGCCGACCAGGTTCGAGCGGTGGATGCGCTCGAAGCTCTCGGCGATCACCGCGCGCACGCCGAGCAGGCGCGTGCCCTTCGCCGCCCAATCGCGCGACGATCCGGCGCCGTACTCGGCGCCAGCGATCACCACCAGCGGCACGCCTGCTTCGCGGTAGCGCGCCGCCGCGGCGTGGATCGGCATGCGCTCGCCGCGCGGGTGGTGCACGGTGCAGCTGCCCTCGACCTCCGGGGTCATCTCGTTGCGCGCCCGGGTGCTCGCGAAGGTGCCGCGGATCATGACGTCGTGGTTCAGGCGCCGTGCGGCGTAATTGACGAAATCGCGCGGCGCAATGCCGAGCGCTGCAAGGTACTCGGCGGCGGGCGTGCCCGCCGAGATGGCGCCGATCGGCGAAATGTGGTCGGTAGTGAACATGTCGCCGAACATCGCGAGCACGCGCGCGCCGCGGATGTCCGTCGGCTCCTGCGGCGCTGCAGCCATGTCGTCGAAGAACGGCGGCCGCCGGATGAACGTGCTGGCTGCGTTCCACGGGAAGGTGGTGCCGGTGCCGCCGCCGAGCGAGCGCCACTGCGGCGGGCCCTCGGCGATCGTGGCGTAGCGCTCCGTGTAGAGGGCCGGCGCGAGCACTTTGTCGGTGATCCTGCGGATTTCGGCGCCGTCGGGCCATACCTCGTGCAGGTACACCGGCCGGCCTTCCCGGTCCTCGCCGAGCGGCTCGCTCGCAAGATCGACGAGCACGCTGCCCGCCAGCGCGTAGGCGACGACGAGCGGCGGCGAGGCGAGGAAGCTGGCGCGCACCGCGGGGTGGATGCGGCCTTCGAAATTGCGGTTGCCGGAGAGGACGGCGACGGCGGTGACGCCGCCGGCTTCGATCGCCTCGGCGACCGGCTCGGGCAAGGGACCGGAGTTGCCCATGCAGGTCATGCAGCCGAAGCCCACCGTATGAAAGCCGAGCGCGTCGAGCGAATCCTGCAGGCCGCTCTTCGCCAGGTAATCGGCGACGACCCGCGACCCGGGCGAGAGCGAAGTCTTGACCCAGGGGCGCGGCTTCAGCCCGCGCGCCAGCGCGTTGCGCGCAAGCACGCCGGCGCCGATCATCACCGAAGGATTCGAGGTGTTGGTGCAGCTCGTGATGGCGGCGATCACCACGTCGCCGTCCTTTAATATGCTCCCGGCAGGCCGACCTTTCCCCGTTCCCAGGAAATTGCGGAATGCCGCCGGCGCCCGGCCGAGCGGCACGCGGTCCTGCGGCCGGCTGGGACCGGAGACGCTGGGCTCGACGGCCGACAGATCGATCTCGATGATCCCGGTGAACTCGGCCGGCGGCGTGTGCGCGTCGCGCCACAAGCCCTGCGCCTTGCAGTAGGCCTCCACCAGCGCCACCTGCGCCTCGTCGCGGCCTGTCAGCCTGAGGTAGCGCAGTGTTTCCGCATCCACCGGGAAAAAACCCATGGTGGCGCCGTTCTCGGGGCTCATGTTGGCGAGCGTGGCGCGGTCGGGCACCGTGAGCTCAGCCACGCCGGGACCGAAATACTCGATGAACTTGTCCACGACCTTGTGGCGCCGCAGCGCCTGCGTCACGGTGAGAACCAGGTCGGTCGACGTGACGCCGGGGCGAAGCTTCCCGGTGAGCCGGCAGCCGATGACTTCCGGGACCAGCATCGCGACCGACTCGCCTAGTGCGCCTGCACCGCCTTCGAGGCCGCCGACGCCCCAGCCGAGGATGCCGAGGCTGTTGATCATCGCGGTGTGGCTGTCCATGCCGAGCACCGAATCGGGATAGGCCGTCCCCCCGCTCGTCCACACCACCCGCGCGAGATGCTCGAGGTTGACCTGGTGGCAGATGCCGTTGCCGGGCGGCACGATTCGCAGGTTGTCGAAAGCCTGCGCGCCCCAGCGCAGGAAGGCATAGCGCTCGGCGTTTCGCTGCAGCTCGAGCGCCTGGTTGCGGGCCGCGGCATCCGGCACGCCGTAGGCATCGACCGTCACCGAATGGTCCACGATCAGGTCGATCGGCACCGAGGGATCGAGCCGCCCGGGATCGCCGCCGAGCCGGATCATCGCGTCGCGCATCGCGGCGACGTCGCCCAGCAGCGGTACGCCCGAGGAGTCCGGCATCAGCACGCGCGTGAAGCGGAAGGCGATCTCGCGCTCGGCGCGTCGCGTCGCGAGCCAGCCCGCCACCGCGGCGATGTCGGTTCCGTCGGCGCGGCCTTCGGCGTGCTGGCGCAGCACGTTTTCCAGCACCACCTTGAGCGAGCACGGCAGGCGCGATACGCCGGCGAGGCCGAGTGCCTCGGCCGCCGCAACACTGTAGTAGTCGAACGCCCTGCCGCCGACGCGCAACTCGCGCCGCGTGGCGCGCCCGTCGATGCTCATCGCATCAGTTCGTCGGAGCGGGCGATCCTCGACTTCGCCATCGCGGCGATGTAGTCGAGGGACCACTTCTGGTTCTCCTCGACCGTGTGGCCGCCCCAGGCGTGCGCGACGGTGAGGTCGCTGACCACCGTCGTGGGAAAGCCGAGTTGCCACGCATCGATCGCGGTAGTCGCGACGGCAAGCGAGGTGGACCAGCCGATGAGCTGCAGGCCATCGACGCCCAGCTCGCGCAACGTGAGCTCGAGATCCGAGGAGAAGAAGCCGCTGTAGCGCCGCTTGTGGACCACCGTGTCCCTTGCCGGCTCGAAGAGCTCCGCGATCGGCTCCTGCCCCGGCTTCCAGATCTCGTTGGCGAGCTCCCAGAACTTCAGGAACCACTTGTCGGTGCGACGCCGCGCGCTGCAGACGAACACCACGGGCATGCCCTTGCCGCGCGCCCACGCCAGGTAGGCCGCGCTCCGCGGCAGGAGGGCGCGGCGCATCTCGACCGCGCGGGCCTCGGGTGCGATCGAGTCGCGGGTCATGTCGAGGACGAGGACCGCCTCGCTCATCGCCGGGCGCGCGTCAGCCGACCTTGCGCACCGCAGGCGCCGCCTTGGCGAGCGGACGCAGCTTCTCGAGGATCTCGGCCGTCGTGCCGACGTCGGCGTATTTCGCCGCCATGTCGAACAGGTTCACCGCGTGCGACGCGGAGCAGCGGTCGTACACCGCGTCGTGAGGCACGAGCACCCGGAAGTTGTACGCGAAGCCGTCGACCACGCTGCCGCGCACGCAGCCGCTGGTGGTGCAGCCGGTGACGACCAGCGTGTCGGCGCCGAGGTCGATGAGGTGGCTCGCAAGCGGCGTGGCGAAGAAGGCGCTCGGGTGCTTCTTCGGCAGCAGGACGTCGCCTTCGCGCGGCGCGATCTCCGTCGGAAACTCGTAGCCCTGCTGCGGGATGTTCATGATCGCCGGGACTTTCTCGGCGAGGCGGCCGCCGTCGGTGGCCTTGTTCTTCGGCGCGACGTGCGGGTAGAGCACCGGCCAATCGTTCCGGCGGAATTCCGCGAGTAGCACGGCGATGTTGCGCATCGCATTCCAGCCCGCCTCGCCGCATGAGGTCGGATATTCCTTGATCGCCTCCCAGAAGGGCTTCGGCGTCGTGCCGATGGTGCGGTACTGAACGTCGATGATGAGCAGCGCCGGCCGCTTGCCGACACCGCCGGGCCGGCCGAAGCCGGCGGCGTAAGTCTGCTTCTGATCTTCCTCGCTGACGATGCCGTCCCAGGGTTTCATGCGCGCCGCTCCTTCCTCATTTCAGTCTAGGCGGACCTATAATTATCAGTCAAATCGATGGCGTTGATTCTTTTCATCCACACGGTAAATAGGTGAGCGGAACGCCGGATCTCAATCTGCTGCCGGTGTTCGAGGCGCTGCTGCGCCACGGCAACGTCACGCGCGCCGCGGCCGACATGGGACTCACGCAATCGGCCATGAGCAGCGCGCTCGGGCGGCTGCGCCGCCAGCTCGGCGATCCGCTTTTCGTGAATACGCGCGCCGGCATGCTGCCGACGCCGCGGGCTCTCGAGCTCGCACCTTCGCTCACCGATGCGCTGGCGACGGTGCGCCGGGCGCTCAACGGCCGCGAAGCGTTCGATCCGCGCCGCACCGCGCGCAGCCTGCGGGTGTACATGACCGATGTAGGCGAGATGGTGCTCTTGCCGGCGCTCATGCGGCACCTCCACCAGCATAGCCCGGTGATGCGCCTGGAGACCGCGCAGCTTCCGGCTGCCGAGCTCGCCGTGCGCCTGGAAACCGGCGACATCGATCTCGCCGTCGGCTACCTGCCGCAGCTGCGCGACAAGATCCGACGCGCGCGGCTCTTCGAGGAGCACTACGTGTGCATGACGCGCCCCGACCATCCGCTCGGCCGCCGCGGCGCGCTCACGCTCAAGGAATTCCTTTCGGCGCGCCACGTGCTCATTTCCTCGATGGGCTCGGGCCACCAGCAGCTCGAGCGCTCGCTTGCCGAGCACGGCGTGGAGGAGAACGTCGCGCTGCGCGTGCCGCATTTCGTCGTGGTCCCGCTCATCGTGGCGAACACCGACCTGATCGTGAGCCTCCCGAGCCACGTCGCCGAGGTTTCCGCGCGCCTGGTGAAGATCAAGGTCCACCCGCTGCCGATCCCGATCCCCAGCTTCGACGTCTCGCTCTACTGGCATCCGCGCGTCGAGAACGACGCCGCGAATCGCTGGCTGCGCGACGCGCTGCTGCAGCTCTTCGGCGACCACAAGCGCCGCTCATGACGGCGGAAAAAACTCCGGTCTTTCTCCTCACCGGCTTCCTCGGCAGCGGCAAGACCACGCTCCTCAACAAGGCGCTCAAGGACCCCGCGCTCGCCAACACCGCGGTGGTGGTGAACGAGCTCGGCGAGATCGGCCTCGACAACGTGGTGATCGCCCAGGCCACCGACAACGTCGTGCTGCTCGACGCCGGGTGCCTGTGCTGCGCGAACACCGGCGCGCTGCACGAGACGCTCGCCGACTTGGACGGACGCCGCGCGCGCGGCGAAATCCCGCCGTTCGAGCGCGTGATCATCGAGACGAGCGGCGCCGCCGATCCCGCGCCGCTCCTGAACGTACTGCTCGGCCACCCGCTCGTCACCGCCGCCTACGCCTTCGAGGCGACAGTCTGCGCCGTCGATGCGCAGCACTTCCTCACCTCGCGCAGCGAATACCCGGAGCTCGACAAGCAGGCCGCCGTCGCCGAGCGCATCTACGTGACCAAGCGCGACCTCGCCGATCCGGCAGCAGCGTTGGATTTTCTGAAGCAGCTCAATCCCGAGGCCGAAGTACTGGATGCGCCGGCGGCGCTTTTCTCCACCTGGGGAAAAGAGAAGAAGTACAAGGTCTCCTTGAACACCAAGGGCAGGATCGGCCGGCGCGAGCACTTCTCGGGCATTCGCGCGCACGGCTTTCGGCCTCCTCCACCGGTGACCTGGGCGGGCTGGTCGGCGTGGTCGCGCCTCGCCACCGCGGAATTCGGCGCGAAGCTGATCCGGGTGAAGGGGCTGCTGCGCATGGAGGACAGCGGCGAGGTCGCGTTCGTGCAAGGCGTGCAGGGCGTGTTCCATGCGCCGCAGCGCTTCCGCGAGTGGCCGGATGCGGACCACGGCAATCGCCTCGTCTGCATCTCGCGCGATGTGCCGGAAGAAGACATCGCCATCACGCTGCCGGCGCTCAATACGCCCGCCGGCACGCAGGCCCATTACTCAATGCAGGAACTCAGGGAAAGGTACGCACGAGGATGACGGACTTCGTATTGCGCGGCGGCACGCTGGTATTTCCGGACCGCGCGCCGGAGAAGAAGGACGTGCTGGTGAAGGGCGGCAAGATCGATGCGCTGCTCGCGCCGGGCGCCGCGGCGCCGGGCGTGCCCGAGCAGTCGGCGGCCGGGCTGCACGTCTTCCCCGGCTTGATCGACTGCCATGTGCACTTCGGCATGGGCGAGAAGATCACCGAGTACTCGACCGAGACGGCCAA
>DASXRW010000343.1:0-14730 GCA_036506355.1 Burkholderiales bacterium | reverse complement strand
GCGAACCCGGACATGGGCGACTCGGCGATCCTAGAGGCCGTCGGCCTCGGCGCCTTCGCCATGGCGGCGGCGCCCGCGGTCGCCGGCTTCGTCGGCGCCGGCGGCTTCGAGGATGCGGTGGGCTACACCCGCGCCATGGCGGAAATCACCGCCGCGCGCAACCCGAGATGGACCATTCCGGCGCTCGAGTTCGAGGGCACGCCGACCGGCATCGACATCCGCCGCGTGGTGGAAAGCGGCATTATGCCGGCGATCAATACCGGCATCGCGCACCAGCGCGCCGGCGTCGGCCAGGTGGGCGCCGGCATCGCGCGCGCGCCGCTCGCCTGTTTCGAGCAGGCGCTCGCCGCATTCGCCGAGCATGGTCGCTAACCGCGTCGAGCGCGGGCGCTACCTCGATTCCGTGGCGCTGATGCGCATCTCGCGCCGCGTCGGCGCGCTGGCGGGCGTCGAGGCTGCGGCGCTGATGATCGGCACGCCCTCCAACAAGGCGCTGCTGCGCGACGCGGGCCTGCTTTGCGCCGACGGCGAGCGCGCCGAGCCCAACGATCTCGTCATTGCCGTGCGCGCCGCAGATGCCGATGCGGCGGTGAAGGCCGCGGTCGAGATGCTCGCCGAGAAACCCGTACAAAACACCGAGCGGCGCGCCGGCAGCCTGCGCCGCGCCCTGGAGCTCGAGCCGCAGGCGAACCTCGCGCTCATCTCAGTGCCCGGCGAGTTCGCGGCGGCGGAAGCGCGCAAGGCGCTGGAGCGCGGGCTCAACGCCATGGTGTTTTCCGACAACGTGCCGATCGAAGAAGAGGTGGCCCTCAAGCGCTTCGCAAAGGAGCGAGGGCTCCTGCTTATGGGCCCCGACTGCGGCACCGCGCTGATCGGCGGCGCGCCGCTCGCCTTCGCCAACGCCGTGCCGCGCGGCGATATCGGCATCGTCTCGGCTTCCGGCACCGGCCTGCAGGAAGTCTCGTCGCTGATCGCGCGCCTGGGCGGCGGCGTGTCGCACGGCATCGGCGTCGGCGGGCGCGACCTCGACGGGCGCGTCGGCGCGCTCGGCATGCTCGCCGCGCTCGATATGCTCGACGCCGATCCCGGCACGCGCACGCTGGTGCTGATTTCGAAGCCGCCGGCGCCGCGCGTGGCTCAGTCGGTGCTGGAGCGCGTGCGCCGGTCGAAGAAACGCGCGGTGGTTTGCTTTCTGGGCGCGAAGGAGCCAGGCCTCGCGCGCACGCTTACCGAGGCGGCAGAGCAGGCGATGCAAAAAACTCTTGCCGCGCCGCCGGTATCGACCGGGAAAGCGCACAAAGGCGAAGTGCGCGGCCTCTACTGCGGCGGCACGCTCGCCGCGGAGGCCGAGCTCGTCCTACGCGGCGCCGGCGCAGCGGGCGAATGCGTAGATCTCGGCGACGATCGCTACACGCGCGGCCGGCCGCATCCGATGATCGAGCCCGAGCTGCGCAACGAGCACATCGAGGCTGCGCTCGCCGATGCGCGGGTCGCGGTGCTGCTGTTCGACGTCGTGCTCGGCTATGGGGCGCACGCCGACCCCGCGGGCGTGCTGGTCCAGGCGCTCGAAGGTTCGCGCAAGCCCGCGATCGCCTCGGTCACCGGCACGGAGCAGGACCCGCAAGGCTGGTCGCGGCAGGTGGCGGCCCTGCGCGCCGCGGGCGTAGAGGTCGCGCCATCCAACGCGCTTGCCGCAGCGATGGCGGCATCCTCAGTAACCTAGCGCTCAGCTGATTTTCGCGACCGCGACGACGCCGGCGAGGCTGTCCCAACCGGAGCAGTGACCGACGTTGTCGAGTTCCTGCAGCGCGCCGCGCCAGTCGGGCAGGGGGCTGCAAAGCGTCAGGATGCAGTGATGCAGCGTTTCGTGACCTTCGCCCGCCGCGGCGGCGGCGAGGTGCGCGGCGCTGATCGCGCTCGTGCGCGCGAGGCGCGGCTCGAGCCAGCGCCACAGTCCTTGCGCCTGCGGCTTGCGCTGCAGCTGGTGCAGCGCGATCAGCACGCCGCCCAGGTAGTCGTCGCCCGAGGGCGTGAGGCCAGGACCGAGGCCGATGAGCATCTGGGCGTCGTCCTCGAGCGCGTTGCCGATCAGCCAGCGATCGAGCGCGTCCAGCGCCGGCTGCGCGTGCCCGCTGAGCGAGTTGTGCGCGTCGAGCACCAGGCAGCCTAGCCCTTCACTCGGCACGCGGCCGCGCGCCGCGTCGCGCAGGGCCTTGATGTCCGGCTCGGGAGTCCGCGGAGCCGGCGGCGGCGCCCAGAGCTCGGCGCCTTCGAGCGCGAGCGAGACGCGCTCGCCGATCGCCGGCAGCGACAGCTCATCGACCAGCGCATTGAGCGGCCCGCGGCCGAGGGAAGGATCGCCCACGCAGGCATAGCGCTCGCCGGGAAAGCGGATATAGCAGCTGCGCCTGAACACGGCGCAGACCTCGCCCATTCCTTGCGAGGCCGCCTCCCGCGCGAAGCGGCCGGCGACGCTAACCCGCAACGACATGCGTGCCGGTCCTGCCGGCGAGCGCGGCGGCGGCCTGCTCGAGGTGAGCGATGATGGCGCGCCTGCCGCCGCCTTCGACATGGCGCAGCGCCGCCTCGACCTTCGGCCCCATGCTGCCCCTGGCGAAGTGCCCGGCGCGCTGATGGGCTCTCAGTTCCGACACGCTGACTCGATCCAGGTGGCGCTCTCGCGGCGTGCCGTAGTCGATGGCGATGTGCTCGACCGCGGTGAGGATCAGGAGATCCTCGATGCCGAGCGAGCTCGCGAGCAGCGCGGAGGTGAGGTCCTTGTCGATGACCGCCTGCACGCCCTGCCATTCGCCGCGCTTGCCGCGCGTCACCGGGATGCCGCCGCCGCCGCCCGCGATCACCAGCACGCCGGCCTCGAGCAGCGCGCGGATCACGCCGAGATTGATCACGGCGCGCGGCTCGGGCGATGGCACGCAGTGGCGCCAGCCGCGCCCGGCGTCTTCCATCATGCGCCAGCCCTTGCCTTCGAAGTCGCGCGCTTCGTCCGCCGAGAAGAACGCACCAATGGGCTTCGACGCCGTGGCGAACGCCGGATCGCGCGCGTCGACCTCCACCTGCGTCACGACGCAGGTCGCCTGGCGCTCGACGCCGGCGCGGCGCAGCGCGTTCTCGAGCGCCTGCATCAGGATGTAGCCGATGCCGCCCTGGCTGTGCGCCACGCAGACGTCGAGGCGCATCGGCGGGATGGCATCGCGCGTGAGCATCATGCGCAGCAGGATCTTGCCGACCACCGGGCCGTTGCCGTGGGTGATGAGCAGCCGGTCGGTCGCGCCGACCAGGGGCAGCAGCGCCTGCGCGGCGCGCTCGGCGATCGTTTCCTGCTCTTCCGTGGTGCCGCGGATGTTGTCCGGATGAACCGCGTTGCCGCCGATGGCGACCAGCAGCGACATCTCAGGGCGCGCGATACGCGGCGAGCGCGGCGTCGAGCGCTGCGCCGCGCGGCACCCGGTGCTGTTGCTGGGAAAGGACGGCCTCCAGCGCGGCGAGCGTCATGAGCACCGCGTCCTTGCGGGCGTTGTAGCCCATCGTGCCGATGCGCCAGATCTTGCCGTGCAGCGGCCCGAACGAGGTGCCGATCTCGATGTTGAAATCCTCGAGCAGCGCGCGCCTCGCCTTCTCGCCGTCGACACCCGCCGGGATGTGCACGCCGGTGACGTTGGCCATCTTGTGCTTCTGATCGCCGAAGAGCGCGAGCCCCATCGCCTGCAGGCCGGCGCACAGCGCCTTCGACGCGGCGGCATGGCGCGCGAAAGCCTGCGGCAGGCCTTCCTGCAGCAGGATGCGCGCGCACTCGCGCGCCGCGTACAGCATGGTGGTGGCTTCGGTGTGGTGGTTGAGCGCCTTCTCCGACCAGTAGTCCATGATCATCGCCAGGTCGAAATAGTTCGAGCGGATGATCGGGCCGTCACCATCGCGCTCCCCGGGTTTCTTCAGCCCCTGCTCGATATGCCGCCGCCGCACGATGCGCTTCTCGGCGCGCTCGTTCAGCGTGAGCGGCGCGCTGCCCGAAGGGCCGGCGAGGCATTTCTGCAGGCCGGCGCTGACGATGTCGAGCTGCCATGCATCGACCGGCAGCTCCATGCCGCCGAGCGTCGCGGTCGCATCGACATAGAGCAATGCATCGTGCGCGCGGCACAGCTTGCCGAGTTCCGCGAGCGGTTGCGCCATCGTCGTCGACGTGTCGCCATGGGAGATGGCGACGAGCTTGGGCCGGTGCTTCTTCAGCTCGCGCTCGAGCACCTCGGCGGCGAATACGCTGCCCCATTCGGTCTCGATCGCCGTGACCTCGGCGCCGCAGCGCCTGGCGATCTCGACCTTGAGGTGACCGAAGCGGCCGAAGATCGGCACGAGCACCCGGTCACCCGGCTCGATCAGCGAGGCGAGCGCAGCCTCGATGCCGGAGCGCGCGGTGCCGTCGATGAGGAGCGTCCAGCGGTTCTGGGTCTGGAACACGCCGCGGTAGAGCTCGGCGCTCTCCGCCATGTACTGGCGGAACTGCGGGTCGAACTGACCGAGGAGCTGCGCGCTCATCGCGCGCAGCACGCGCGGGTCGGCGTTGATCGGGCCCGGGCCCATCAGGAGGCGCGGCGCGGGATTGATCTGTTCAATCATGCGGATGATGCTTCAGCCAGTGGCGCGCGATGTCGATCCGCCGAGCGATCCACACTTTGGATTTTTTGCTGGCATAGCGCAGGAAGCGCTCCAACGCTGCGAGGCGCCCCGGCCTTCCCACCAGACGGCAGTGCAGGCCGACCGACATCATGCGCGGCGTGCGCCGGCCTTCCTCGTAGAGCGTGTCGAACGAGTCCTTCAGGTAATCGAAGAACTGCTGGCCGGAATTGAAGCCCTGCGGCGTCGCGAAGCGCATGTCGTTGGCGTCCAGCGTATACGGAACCACGAGCTGCGGCTTGCCGTATCGAGTGTCGTACCACGGCAGATCGTCGTTGTAGTCGTCGGCGTCGTATAGGAAGCCGCGATCCTCGACCACCAGGCGCCGCGTATTGGGGCTGGTGCGCCCCGTGTACCAGCCGAGCGGCCGCGCGCCAGTCAGACGCTGCTGGATCTCGATTGCGCGCTGCATGTGCTCGCGCTCGGTTTCGATCGGCACGTACTGGTAGTTGATCCAGCGCCAGCCGTGGCTCGCGATCTCGTGGCCGGCTTTCATGAACGCTTCGACGGCAGCGGGGTTGCGCTCCATCGCCATGGCCACGCCGAAGACCGTGAGCGGCGCGCCGTAGCGCTTGAAGAGATCGAGGATGCGCCAGACGCCGACGCGCGAGCCGTATTCGTAGAGCGACTCCATCGACATGTGGCGCACGCCCTCGAGCGGCTGGGCGCCCACGATTTCCGACAGGAACGACTCGGAGGCCTTGTCCCCATGCAAAACGCTGTTCTCGCCGCCTTCCTCGTAGTTGAGGACGAACTGCAGCGCGAGCCTCGCCCCGCCGGGCCATTTCGCCTTGGGCGGTCTTGCGCCGTAGCCCGCGAGGTCACGCGGGTAGCTCAAAGTTCTCGATGAAGCGCAGAAGGGTCCTCGCGCCGACGGCCGCATCGGCCTCGGTGATCGATTCCGCCGGATTGTGGCTGATGCCGCCCTTGCAGCGCACGAAAAGCATGGCGATGTCGGCGATGTTCCTGAGCGCCATGCCGTCGTGGCCCGCGCCCGACGGCAGCCGGCGCACGCGCACGCCCTCCGCGGCGACGGCCCGGTCGAGCTGCTCCATCAGCCACGGCGCGCAGGCGGCGACGCCGAGCTCCTGCAGCATTTCGATGCGGCAGTCGACGCGCCTCTCTTTCGCGATGGCTTCCACCTCGGCCCTCGCGGAGCCTACTGCCTGCGTGCGCAACTCGTCGCGCGGCGCGCGAAAGTCGATAGTGAACTGCACCTCGCCCGGAATGACGTTGATCGCTCCGGGCTTGGCCTCGATGCGGCCGACGGTGCCGACGAGATCGGGATCGGCGCGCGCGATGCGCTCGATCGCGAGCACGCACTCGGCGGCGGCGGCGAGCGCGTCGCGGCGCAGATTCATCGGCACAGTGCCGGCGTGACCGGCTTCGCCGTGAAGGGTAACCCGCAGGCGAGAGAACCCATTGATGGCGGTGACCACGCCGACCGGCAAGCCCTCGGCCTCGAGCACCGGTCCCTGTTCGATATGCAGCTCGGCGTATGCCGCCACCGTGCCCTCTTTGCGCGCCACGTCGCGTATGCCGGCAGGGTCAAGGCCGAACGCGCGCAGCGCATCTTCGATGCTCGTGCCCGCGGCGTCCGTGGTCTTCAGCACTGCAGGGTCGAGCGCGCCGGCGACGGCGCGGCTGCCGAGCATCGTGGTGCCGAAGCGCACGCCCTCTTCATCGCCAAAGCCGACCACCTCGATCGCGAACGGCAGCCGCTTGCGCTTTTCGTTGAGCGCCGCGACGCACTCGATGGCGGTGATCACGCCGAGCATGCCGTCGTACCGGCCCGCGTCGCGCACCGTGTCGAGATGCGAACCGAGCATCAGGCAGGGGCGCTGCTGTCCTTCGTAGCGCCCGACGACGTTGCCGATCGCATCGACCCGGGCCTGCATGCCCGCTTCGCGCATCCAGCCGAGCACCAGCTCGTTCGCCGCGCGGTTCTCGCGCGAGAGGAAGACGCGCGTCAGTCCGCCCGGAAGCTCCGAATGGCGTGCCAGCGCGTCGCAGCGCTGCATGATGCGTTCGGCGGACAGCATGGCCGGATAGTATATTTTGTGCGTGACGCTCGCCGAGCTGAACCGCCTTGGCGCTGCCGCGTTCGTCGGCGAGCTCGGTGCCGTCTTCGAGCATTCGCCGTGGGTGGCGAGCCGCGCTTATGATCGCAGGCCTTTCGGCTCCGTCGGCGAGCTGCACCAAGCGATGATGAGCGCGGTGCGCGCGGCCTCGGCGGCGGAACAACTGGCGCTGGTGCGCGCGCATCCCGAGCTCGCCGGCGCCGAGGCCAAGGAGGGGACGCTGACAGCGCATTCGAGCGGCGAGCAAGCGCGGCTGGGCCTGACTGCGCTAGGCAAGGCCGAGTTCCGCCGCATCGGCGAGCTGAACCGTCGCTATCGCGAAAAGTTCGGCTTCCCGTGCATCATCGCGCTCAAGCTGCACGCGTCGCGCGCGAGCGTCTTTGGCGAAATGGAACGCCGGCTGGCGAACGATGCGCAAGCGGAGCTGCGCGCCGCGCTAGAGCAGATCGGGTACATCACGCGAGGGAGGCTGGACCAGATGTTCGGCGCACACTGATGGGCAAGCTCACCACCCACGTGCTCGACACCGCGCGCGGCAAGCCGGGCGCGGGCATCCGCGTCGAGCTCTTCCGGCTCGAGGGCGACAAGCGCAGCCTGCTTGTCGATACGAAGACCAATGCCGATGGCCGCACCGATGCGCCGTTGTTGGAAGGCGCGAAATTCAAACCCGGGACCTACGAGCTCGTGTTCCATGTCGGTGCGCAATTCTTCGAGCGCGTCCCGGTGCGTTTCAATATCGCAGACGCCGCGCAGCACTACCACGTCCCGCTGCTATGCTCGCCGTGGGGTTACACCACTTACCGGGGGAGCTGAAATGAAGCTGATACTGGGCATGTTGCTGCTCGTGGCCGGAAATGCGCTCGCGCAGTCCTGGCCGACTAAGCCGCTGCGCGTCATCGTCACGTTCTCGCCCGGCGGCTCCTCCGACATCGTCGCGAGGTTGATCGCCATTCCGCTGCAGACCGAGCTCGGGCAGACGGTGGTCGTCGACAACAAGCCGGGCGCCGGCGGCACCATCGGCGCGCTCGAGGCGGCGCGCGCCGCGCCCGACGGTTACACGCTCATGCTGTCCAACAGCTCGCCGATCAGCATCTCACCGGCGATGCAGGACGAGCCGCGCTACGACCCGGTGAAGAGCTTCACGCACGTGAGCTACATCGGCTCGGTGGCCAACGTGTTCGTCGTGCATCCGGGCGTGCCGGCGAAGAATTTAGGCGAGCTGATCGCCTGGATCAAGGCGCAGCCCGATGCGGTGAACTACGGCTCGGGCGGCATCGGCTCGATCGGCCACATCGTCGGCGAGACGATGAAGAACGAGCAGGGCCTGAAGATGGAGCACGTCGGCTACAAGGGCTCAGCGCCGATGCACAACGATCTTTTGCCGGGAACGATCAAGCTCGCGATCGACACCCTGCCGCAGAACGTGCCGTTCATGAAGGACGGCAGGCTGCGTGCGATCGCCGTCACTTCATCGGCCCGCGCGCCGATGGCGCCCGAGGTTCCGAGCGTGCTCGAGTACGGACACAAGAAGCTGGTCGCGGAGAACTTTCTCGGCGTTTCGGGCCCTGCCGGCCTGCCGCGCGACGTGGTCGCGCGCCTGCATGCCGCGATGAAGAAGTCGCTCGCCGACCCGAAGGTCTCCCAGCGCCTCGCCGAGCTCGGCGTCCAGGGCCGCGACATGACCCCGGAGGAATTCACCGCCTTCGTCGCCAATCAGGTCAGGGACTGGCACAAGCCGGTCAGAGACTCGGGCGCGAAGCTCAACTAGCTTTCAATGCCCGGCATCTCGATCCACGTCGTCGATGTCTCGCGCGGCGTCGTCGCGGTCGGCATGCAGGTCGAGCTGCGGCATGCCGACGGCAATGTGATCGCTGCCGGCGCGACCAACGCGAAAGGCCTGCTGGAGCATCCTGCGCTCGGCGGAACTTTCGAGCGCGGAAGCTACGAGGCGGTGTTCCACGTCGCCGACTACTACCGGCGCCAGGAAGACGTTGCGCTCCCGCCGCAGCCGTTCCTCGATTTCGTGCACTATCACTTCGGCATCTCGGAGCCGCAGCAGCACTATCACCTGCCGTTCAAATGCACGCCGTGGGGCTACTCCTGCTTCCGCGGCGGTGCCTGACAGTTGGAGGCCTATCTCCTCGACTGGCTGAATCTCCTGCTGCGCTGGGCGCATGTCATCGTCGGCATCGCCTGGATCGGCGCCTCGTTCTATTTCATCTGGCTCGACGATCATCTGGAGCCTTCCGGCGATCCGCGGCTCGCGGGCGAGCTGTGGGCGATCCACGGCGGCGGCTTCTACCGCGCCGAGAAGTACCGGCTCGGCCCGGCGCAACTGCCGGCGACGCTGCACTGGTTCAAGTGGGAGGCGTACTGGACCTGGATCACAGGCTTCGCGCTGCTCGTGCTGATCTACTA
This sequence comes from Burkholderiales bacterium, assembly GCA_036506355.1. Classification (GTDB taxonomy): domain Bacteria; phylum Pseudomonadota; class Gammaproteobacteria; order Burkholderiales; family SG8-39; genus SCGC-AG-212-J23. The sequence goes on along the minus strand of DASXRW010000343.1, from coordinate 5,542 downwards.
CGCGAACGCCGAGCTTTACCTCATCGATCCCATGGTGATGTCGCTCTCCAAAGGCGCCGCGATCGGCATCGGCATCGGCATCCTGGTCGTCGCGCTCGCCGTCTACGAAGGCTTGTGCCGCTCGCCGATCAATGAAAGCGCGCTGGCGGCGGTGCTCTTCGTTCTGCTCGCCGCCGCCGCATGGGCGCTGAGCCAGGTCTTTAGCGGCCGCGGCGCGTTCATCCACTACGGCGCGATCCTCGGCACGATCATGAGCGCGAACGTCGCGCACGTGATCATTCCGGGTCAGCGGCGCATGGTGCAGGCGGTGCGCGAAGGCCGCGAGCCCGACCCGAAGGACGGCGCGATGGGCAGGCAGCGCAGCGTCCACAACACCTACTTCACGCTGCCGGTCGTGTTCGTGATGATCGCCAATCACTATGCGATGACCTTCGGCCATCGCTGGGGCTGGCTCGTGCTCGTCGCGATGACGCTCGCCGGCGCGCTGATCCGCGCCTGGTTCGTGCTGCGGCACAAAGGGCGGGCGCCGGCCTGGGTCTGGATCGCGGGCGTGGCGGCCATTGCCGTGGCGGCGTGGCTCATCGCACCCAAGACCGAAACCGCCGGCGCAGCGGTGCCGCTCGCCGAGGTGCAAAAGGTGATTGAGGCGCGCTGCGTCGCCTGCCACGCGCAAAAACCGAGCTTCCAGGGACTCGCCGAGGCGCCGAAAGGCGTGATGCTCGATACGCCGGAGCGCATCCGCGCGCAGGCGGCGCAGATCCGGCAGCAGGCGGTGCTGACGCGGGCGATGCCGCCCGGCAACCTCACGCAGATGAGCGAAGAGGAGCGCTCGCTGTTGGGACGCTGGGCTGCAGCGCGATGAGCTGAGCCGCGACCGACACCGCCACCTCGGCGGGATGCTTGCCTGCCTTGACGAGGCCGATCGGGCACACCAGTCGCGATGCATCGATGCCCCGCGCGCGAAGGCGCGCACGGAACTTCGCGGCCTTGGTCTCCGAGCCGATGAGGCCGAGGAAGCGGAAATCGTTGCGCTTTAGCACCCGCTCGACGATCTCGAGGTCGAGCGCATGGCTGTGGGTCATCACGAGATAGCAGGCATTTGGTGGCGCTTCATCCACCATCCACGCAGGCTCCTCCTCGATCACCACCCTGGTATTGGCACCGACGTCTGCCGGAAAGACCTCCGGGCGCGGATCGATCCACGTGAGCTCGCAGGGCAGCCGCGCCAGGATGCGCGCGAGTTCCTTGCCGACGTGCCCGGCGCCGAACAGCGCGACGTGGAACGCCGGTGCGCCGTCCGCTTCCATCGCTTCCTTGCGCGTGAACTCCAGCGTCACCGCGCCGCCGCAGCATTGCCCGAGCGCGTCGCCGAGTGCGAATTTGCGCTTGCGGTGGCTCTCGCCGGCGAGGAGCATCTCGCGCGCGATCTTGAGCGCGGTGTACTCGAGGTTGCCGCCGCCGATGGTGCCGTGCGTCTCGGTCGCGCCCACCCACATGCGCGTGCCGGCCTCGCGCGGCGCCGAGCCGCGCGTCTCGAGCACGCGGATTTCAATGAGCGAGGGCATGCAGTGCCCGCAGAATGTTTTCCGGCGTCGCCGGCGCTTCGAGCGGCACCGGATCCCGCGAGGCCCGGGTCGAGCCGACGGCATCGTAGATCGCGTGGAACACCGACAGCGCGAGCATCAGCGGCGGCTCGCCGACCGCCTTGGAACGATAGGCGACATCGCGCACGTTCTGGCCGCGCTCCCACAGCCAGACATTGAACTGCGGCGGGCAATCGCTCGCCACGGGGATCTTGTAGGTCGACGGCGCGTGCGTGAGCAGCGCGCCTTTGGCGTCCCAGACGAGCTCTTCCATCGTTAGCCAGCCCATGCCCTGAATGAAGCCGCCTTCGATCTGGCCGCGGTCGATCGCCGGATTGAGCGAACGACCGACGTCGTGTAGGAGATCCGCGCGCAGCAGCCGCGATTCTCCGGTGAGCGTGTCGATCGCCACCTCCGACACCGCGGCGCCGTAGGCGAAGTAGTAGAACGGCTCGCCCTGGAAGGCGTTACGGTCGAAATGGATCTCCGGAGTACGCCAGTAGCCGGTCGCCGATAGCGACACGCGCGCCTGATAGGCCTCGCGCACGAGCTGCGCGAACTCGAGTCGCTTCGCGTTGCCGATGCGCACTTCGTTCGCGGCGAAGAGCACCTGCTCCGGCTTCACGCCGTAGGCGCCGGCGCAGTAGCCGGCCAGGCGTTCCTTCAACGTGCGGCACGCGGCGCGCGCTGCCTCGCCGTTGATGTCGGTGCCGCTCGACGCGGCGGTGGGCGAGGTGTTCGGCACTTTGCCGGTCGACGTGGCCGTGATGTGCACGCGCGCGATGTCGATCGAGAATTCCTCGGCCACGATCTGCGCCACCTTGATGAAGAGCCCCTGGCCCATCTCGGTGCCGCCGTGGTTCAGGTGCACGCTGCCGTCGGTATACAGGTGCACGAGCGCGCCGCCCTGGTTCATCTGCGTCGCGGTGTAGGCGATGCCGAATTTCACCGGCGTGAGCGCCATGCCCCGCTTGATGAGCGCGTGGCTCACGTTCCATTGGTTGATGCGCGCGCGGCGCGCGCGGTAGTCCGAGCGCGTCTCGAGCTCGGCGAGGAGCTCCGGCAGCACGTTGTCCCGCAGCGTCATGCCGTAATGCGTGACGCTGCGCGGCGCGTCGCCATAGAGGTTGCGCAAGCGTACGTCGAGCGGATCGAGGCCGAGGCGGCGCGCGATCGCGGCGATCACGCCCTCGATCGCGAACATGCCCTGCGGTCCGCCGAAGCCGCGGAAGGCGGTGTTCGAGACGGTGTTGGTCTTGCAGCGATGCGAGGTGATGCGCAGGTTCGGCAGGAAATAGGCGTTGTCGCAATGGAACACCGCGCGGTCGTTGACTGCGCCGGAGAGGTCGGCCGAGATGCCGCAGCGCGAGGCGAGCATCAGGTCGAGCGCCTCGATGCGCCCCGCTTCATCGAAGCCGGCGTCGTACTCATACAGAAAATCGTGGCGCTTGCCGGTGCCGACGATGTCGTCGTCGCGGTCGGCGCGCAGCTTGACCGGCCGTCCGGTGGCGCGCGCGAGCAGGGCGGCGGCGATCGCGTACACCGCGGCCTGCGTTTCCTTGCCGCCGAAGCCGCCGCCCAGGCGCCGCAGCTCGACCGTCACCGCGGCGTCGGGAACGTCGAGCGCCGCGGCCGCGAGATGCTGGATCTCGGTCGGATGCTGGGTCGACGAATACAGCTGCATCTCGTCGCGCTCGCCCGGGATGGCGAGCGCCACCTGTCCTTCGAGATAGAAATGCTCCTGTCCGCCGCAGCGCAGCTTGCCGGCGAGGCGCATCGCGCTGCCCGCCGGGCGGCGCTCGCCGCGCCCGATCTTGAGCGTCGGCAGGACGAACTGGCCTTTGGCGAGCGCCTGCTCGATGGTGATCACCGGCTCGAGCGGCCGGTAATCGACGCGCGCCAGGCGCGCCGCGCGGCGCGCAAGCTCCATGCTCGTCGCCGCTACCGCGAACAGCGGCTGGCCGCGGAACTCGACCCGGTCGGTCGCGAACACCGGCTCGTCGGCGATCACCGGGCCGACGTTGTTCCTGCCCGGAATATCGCCCGCGGCAACCACCGCCACTACGCCGGGCGCGCGGCGCACTGGATCTAGATCGATGGCGCGAACCTCGGCGCAGGTCTCGCTCGACATGCCGAGCGACGCGTAAAGCGTGCCGGGAGGCTCCGCCAGATCGTCGACATAGCGCGCCTCGCCGGAAACGTGCAGCTCGGCGCTATCGTGCGCCAGCGCCTCGTGCACGCCGCCCGAGTTTTCCCAATTTGGCAGACGCTCGGGCTTCATGCCTCGAGCTCGAGCAACGCGCGCGGCGCAACGCGCGCGTGGAACTTGCGAAGCAGGTTCTGCGCCGCGGTGAGGCGGTACCAGGCCGATGCGCGCTGATCCGAGAGCGGCTTGAAGTCCTGCGCGAGCGCGCTGCACGCGGCTTCGATACCCCCGGAGTAAGCGGCTTCCGCGTGCCGCGCGCGCGCCGGCGTCGCCGCCATGCCGCCGAAACCGAACCGGGTGGTTCCATCAACACCGACGTGAAAGGCGGCGCAGACGCCGGAAATATCCTGGTCGAAGCGCTTCGAAAGTTTGTAGGCGGCGAAGCGTGCGCCCGGCTCAAGCGGCGGCACGCGCACCGAGCGGATGAATTCTCCCGGCTGCAGCACCGACTTGCGATAGCCGCTGTAGAAGCCGCTGAGCGGCACCACTCTCCGCTGGCTGCCACGCTGCAGTTCTAGCTCGGCGTTCAGCGCCAGAAGCACCGGCATGCTGTCGCCGATCGGCGAGCCATTGGCGACGTTGCCGGCGAGCGTGCCGCAGGCGCGCACCTGCGCGCCGCCGAAGCGCCGCAGCAGCTCGCCAATGTCGGCGTGGATCGCGCCGAGATGCGCATGCGCTTCGGCGAGCGCGACGGCCGCGCCGATCTGCAGCGGATCCCCCGTCTGGATCGCCTTCAGCTCGGCGACGCGGCCGATGTAGACGACGTCGTCCAGGTCGCGGTGCGCCTTGGTGACGGCGAGGCCCAGATCGGTGCCGCCGGCAAGGATGGTCGCGCGCGGATGCTCGACGAGATAGGCCGCGAGCTCGTCGATCGAGGTCGGCGCGAATAAGCGCTGGTTGCTCGTGCGGATCAACGTCGACTCATCGGGCAGCGCGGCGAGGCGCGCGGCGCGAGCGGAGTTTTCCGCGCTTTCGTCCTTGCGCAGCTCCTGCATGCGCGCGCCGGCCGCGAGGATCGGCTGATAGCCGGTGCAGCGGCACAGATTGCCGGCGAGCGCGTCGCCGAGCTCGTGCCGCTCGTCCTTGTAATGCGCGTACAGCGCCATCACGAAACCCGGCGTGCAGAAGCCGCATTGCGAGCCGTGGCAGTCGACCATCGCCTGCTGCGCTGGATGCAGCGTGCTGCCGCGCTTCAGCGCCTCGACCGTGATGACCTCGCGGCCGTCGAGCGCGCCGAGGAACAGGATGCAGCTGTTCGCCGGCTGGTAGGAAAGTCCGCCGCCGGCGTCGCGTTCGGCGAGCACCACCGTGCAGGCGCCGCAATCGCCTTCGGCGCAGCCTTCCTTGGTGCCCACCAGCCGCCGCGACTCGCGCAGCCAGGTGAGGAGCGTCCGGGTCGGGTCTTCGGCTGCGAGCGAGACGCGCTCGCCGTTGAGCAGGAAATCGATGGACGCTCTCATCCAGCGAGCAGGGTAGGACGAGGCCGCGCAAATTGTCAACCAAATGTAGGCGGATTGTTGACAATCCCGGCTCGGCTGGCATAGCCTCGTCGCACATGCCGCGTCCCCAGGAGCGCAACGCCCGCGCCGAAGACCGCGTCTTCAACGCCATCCTCGACGCGGTGCTCGACCATCGCCTCGCGCCCGGCACGAAGCTCAAGGAGCGCGAGCTCGCCGAGATCTTCGGCGCGAGCCGCGGCGCGGTGCGCGGCGCGCTCACGCGGCTCGGCCACAGCCTGCTCGTCGAGCTGCGC
>DASXRW010000342.1:0-3985 GCA_036506355.1 Burkholderiales bacterium | reverse complement strand
GCTGCGGGGCGGCCACGTTGAGCCAGCCGTTCCAGGGAAAGTCGCGCAGCTTGACGGTGCGTGGAAAAATCGGCGAGGCAAGACCGTCGAGCGCGTCATAGCCGACGTTCTCTACGCCCTGCGAATAATCCGCGCCGTAGGACTCGCGCCGCACGGTATAGCCGAGCACGACGCGCTCGCAGCCCTCTTGCAGCAGCTCGACGAGGTTACGCTCGAGCGTGATGCGTTCTTCGAGGCTTCGATAGTCGCCGCGCATGAGACGCTCGGCCGTATTCTCGACGCGCGCACGCATGGACTCTTCGCGCACTGCGGGCGCGAGCAGGAGATAGGCGTGAAACCAGCCCTGCCTCGCCCACGGCAGCCCGGACCCGCCGTTGTACCGGACGCCCGCCCCACGCACGAGCGCGCCCACATCGATGATTTCGAGCTTCCTGCCTTCGATCTGCTGCGCCGACCGTGCCGCGCGCGCCGCCTCGGCGCGATCGGCATGGTGCAGGTAGTCCGCGTGAAAGGGAGTGACAGGGTACGGGTGCCAAACCGCGCCAGCGGGAAGCGCCTCCTTCATGCCGCGCGCGGCGGCGCAGCGCGCGGCATGAGATGCGTTGGGTTCGAAGGTGGCGACGACGTAGCCGCCGAGGCTCGCGACGCTCCCGAGCTTCAGACCATCGGTCTTCTCGGCGATTTCGCCGGCGTAAGCGTGCAGCGTTCCCTTGGCGAGGCGCTGCGCGGCGGAGCGCGCATCGAGCGCCTCAACAGTGATCTCCTGCGGATAGAACGACGGATAAAACGGAAACTCGTGACCGGCGTGCGCCATGCCGAAAAGCGCGATCCCTGCTCCCAGAATGAAGGTGTTCACGGCGAGGCTCATGCTACGATCGCGCCGTGCCGGCAGCAAGGATGCTCGCCGCTGTCATCGCGCTCAGCGCAGCCCTTGCACTGGCGCAAGCGCCTCTCCGCAGCTACGAGATTCACATCGCCGAACGCCGCGTGCCTGCGCAGCAGCGCGTGCTGCGCGCGGCCGAAGGCGAGCGCGTCGAGCTGCGCTGGAGCGTCGATGAGCCGCTCGTGCTGCACCTGCACGGTTACGACATCGAGACGCGCGTTGCGCCCGGCAAGCCGGCCGTCACGGCGTTCGCGGCGCGGCTGACCGGCCGTTTTCCAGTGGAGATCCACGGCGAGCATGCGAAGCATCAGCGCCGTGCGCTGCTCTATGTCGAAATTTATCCGCGTTAGCCTTGCATCATTCATCGTGGCGCCGGCTGAAGCGGCAGCGCACGCGTTCGGCACGCGCTACGACTTGCCGCTGCCGCTCAACCTGTGGCTCGCCGCCGCGGGACTGACCGTCGCGCTTTCCTTCGTCGTCTTCGCCCTCGCACTACCCCGTGCTGCCAGCGGCGCGGCGTACCCGCGCCTCGCGCTCCTGCGCCTGCATCCGCTCGTGCTCGCAGCGCTGCGCGCCCTGGCGGTGTGCATCTTCGTCGTTCTCATCGCCGCCGGGTTGTTCGGCACTCAGGATCCTTTCCGCAATCTCGCCCCCGCCTTTGTCTGGATCGCGTGGTGGATCGGGTTCACCTACGTCAGCGCGCTCCTCGGCGATCTCTGGGCGCTGCTCAACCCCTGGAAGGCGCTCTACCCCGCAGGGCTTTTCAGTGTGCGGCGCAAGCTTCCGGCCGCTCTCGGCGTGTGGCCGGCAACGGTGCTGCTGCTTGCCTTCGCCTGGATCGAGATCGTCTGGGAAGGCAATGCGGTTCCCGCGCATATCGCGGGGCTCGCGCTCGCCTACTCCGTGCTCACGTGGACCGGCATGTTCGTTTTCGGCCGCGAGGCGTGGCTGGAGAGCGCAGAAGTGTTCACCGTCTACTTTGGCTTTGTCGCGCGGCTCGCGCCGGGCGAGCTCCGTTCGGGAACGTGGTACTTGCGCCCGCCTGCAGCGGGCCTGCTCGATCCGCGGCCCATTTCGTCCTCCGAGGCGTGCTTCGTCATCGTCATGCTCGCCATCGTCAGCTTCGACGGCCTGCGCGAGACGCCGCTCTGGGCGGTGAGCGATGCCGTTTGGACGATCGCGACCACTCTCGGACTGCTGGCGACCCCTGGCGTCTTCGCGCTGGTCATCTTGGGCGTCTGCGCCTTAATGGCTCAGCTTGCTTCCGGCAACGCGTCGCCCGGCGAGCTCGCGCGCCTGTTCGTGCCGACGCTGCTGCCGATCGCGCTCGCCTACCACGTCGCGCACTACCTTTCCTACCTGCTGGTCGCGGGCCAAGTGGTGATTCCACTCGCCTCGGATCCGCTCGGCCGCGGCTGGGATCTCTTCGGTACCGCGCACTTCCAGATCGCCGCGGGCATCGTCGGCGCGCGCTTCGCCTGGTACACGTCGGTGGTCGTCATCGTGTCTGGGCATGTGCTCGCCATGTACGTCGCGCACCGCCTGGCGCTCGAGCGTTTTTCCGAGCGCCGCATCGCTCGCCGCAGCCAATATCCGTTCGCCGCGTTGATGGTCGCCTACACGATGCTGAGCCTCTGGATCCTCGCGCAGCCGATCGTCGAGACCGGACGATAAAATGCCTCATGCGGTGGATCGCCGAAGCACTGCGCGGGATGCGGTTGGCATTGGCGGCGCATCCAGGCGTGTTCGCGTTGGTGACCCTGGCCGTCGCCGCGCTCAACGTTCTCGCGCCGGTCGCGATTCTCTCGGCGGCGCGCAAACCGCTCGACTTCTTCACCTTCAATCCGTGGCTCAAGCGCCTGCCGGAATACCTCGCCTCGAGTGAATATCCGATTGCGGAGAAACTGCAGAAACTTCCTGACCTGGCGCTGTTCTGGTTCTCGGCCGGCAGCAGCTACGGAGGCGCCGAGTGGGGTTTCGCCGTGGACGTCGCCGATGTCGCGCGCATCGTTCTCTTTTCTGCGCTGCTCGGGCTGTACTTCGCGCTGTGGCGGCGCTATCGCGATCTCGCTCTCCGCGGCGCGCAGGAACTGCGCGGCGCCGGTATCGCGGGCGGTGCTGCGACCTTGTTCGGGCTCTCCACTGGCGCATGCAGCGTCTCGGGTTGCGGCGTCCCAATGCTTCCCGTGCTCGGCCTCGCCTTCGTCGGACTCGAGAGCGGCACGCTGCACTTTCTCGCCCAGTCCTCGCGCGTCGCGACGATTGCCCTCTTCGCTATTCTTGCCCTCGCCGTAGCGTATCTGGGATGCAGAGTTACGCTGGCGACATTACGGCTCGCTCCGCCCACGAAAAGAGCTGCCTGAAGACTTCTTCGCGGATGCGCCCCGGCGAGAGCACCAGGTCGTGCCAGGCGCCCGGAAAGGCGAGCACGGTGACGTTCGGCCCGAGGTTGCGCGACCAGCGCGCGATGTGGCGCCAGTCGAGCACCACGTCGCCGCGGTCCGAATGCATCGACAGCACCGGGCATTCGAGCGCCAGTCCCTTGTGGACCTTCTCGAACGCGTCGCTGATCGCGCCCAGCCAGCCGTAGTAGAGCGGAAAACCATAGTCCGGCTTGAGGCGCGCCTCGAAATCCCATTCAGTGCGCAGCGTCCGCGTGTAGTCCGGGCGAAACGCTTTCGGGTCGTTGAGGAACGGGCAGTAGCGCCCGACTGCAGCGGCCAGGTGCAGCTGGACCTTGCGCCATTCCGGCAGATTCCAGTCGAAGAACGGGCTGTTCAGCCACAGCGCCTGCACTTCGGCGCGATGCTTGCCTTCGTGCGCATAGAGCGCGGTAACGAGCCCGCCCATCGAATGGCCCGCAAGCAGCAGCGGGCCGCCGATCAGCTCGATCGCCGCATCGAGCTCGGCGTAGTACTCGTTTACGCTCTTGCAGAAATTCGCGTGCTGATGCGCGCGCAACGAGCGGCCGTACTTGCGCAGGTCGAGCGCGTAGAAGGCATAGCCTTCTGCCGCGAAGCGCTCGGCCATGTGGCGCTGGAAGAAGTAATCGCTGAAGCCGTGGATGTAGAGCGCGGCGCCGCGCGGCGCGCTGCCCGCCGG
>DASXRW010000341.1:0-5409 GCA_036506355.1 Burkholderiales bacterium | reverse complement strand
GGCTGGTACTGTATACCTTTCCAGTATGGATAGCCTGACCGTCACCGAAGCCCCGCCGCAGGACATCTGCCGCGACACGCTGCTCGAGAAATACGCCAAGGGCAACGAGGCGAGCGTCGAGGAGGTGCGCCGCCGCGTGGCGCGCGCCCTCGCCCAGGTCGAGGCCGAAGAGCGCCGCGCGCACTGGGAGCGGCGCTTCCTGCAGGCACAGAACGAAGGCTTCATCCCCGCCGGGCGCATCAACTCCGCCGCCGGCGTCGCCCTGCAGGCGACGCTCATCAACTGCTTCGTGCAGCCGGTGGGCGATTCGATCTCCGAAGTGGTCGACGGCCGGCCCGGCATCTATACCGCTCTTTCGGAGGCCGCCGAGACCATGCGCCGCGGCGGCGGCGTCGGCTACGACTTCTCCGCCATCCGGCCGAAGGGCGCCGAGGTCAAGGGCACGCGCTCGCGCGCGAGCGGCCCGGTGTCCTACATGCGCGTGTTCGACCGCTCCTGCGAGACCGTCGAGTCCGCCGGCTCGCGCCGCGGCGCGCAGATGGGCGTGCTGCGCTGCGACCACCCGGACATCGAGGAATTCATCCACGCCAAGGACGAAGGCGACCTTGCGAACTTCAACATCTCGGTCGGCGTCACCGACGACTTCATGCTCGCGGTGGAGAAGGACCAGTCCTTCGAGCTCGCCCACAAGGCCAGGCCCTGGCCCGGCGAGGAGACCTACCAGCGCGCCGACGGCCTGTGGGTCTATCGCAAGATCCGCGCGCGCGAGCTGTGGGATCAGATCATGCGCTCGACCTACGACCACGCCGAGCCCGGGATCCTGTTCCTCGACCGCATCAACCGCGACAACAACCTCAACTATTGCGAGACCATCGAGGCTACGAACCCATGCGCTGAACAGCCGCTGCCCCCATACGGCTGCTGCTGCCTCGGCTCGATCGATCTGACGAAGTACGTCTCGGCGCCGTTCACCGAGCAGGCGAAGTTCGATTTCGAGCGCTTCGCGCGCACCGTCGAAGTCTCGGTGCGCATGCTCGACAACGTGCTGGAAGTGACCGCGTGGCCGCTCGAGCAGCAGCGCAAGGAGGCGATGGCCAAGCGCCGCGTGGGCCTCGGCTTCACCGGCCTGGGCGATGCGCTCATCATGCTGCGCCTCAGGTACGACAGCGATGAAGCGCGCCGCATGGCGGCCACCATCTCGGAAGCGATGCGCGATGCCGCTTTCCGCGGTTCGGTCGAACTCGCCAGGGAGCGCGGCGCGTTCCCGCTGTTCAACGCCGACCTCTATCTCTCCGGCACCAGCTTCGCCACGCGGCTGCCGGCGTCGATCAAGCAGGAGATCAAGAAGCACGGGCTGCGCAACTCGCACCTCCTCTCGATCGCGCCCACCGGCACCATCAGCCTCGCGTTCGCCGACAACGCGTCGAACGGCATCGAGCCGCCGTTCTCGTGGACCTATACGCGCAAGAAGCGCATGGCCGACGGCACGCTGAAGGAATTTCCGGTCGAGGACCACGCCTGGCGCCGCTACAAGGCGATGGGCGGAGACCCCCAGGCCCTGCCACCCTACTTCGTCACCGCGCTCGAGCTCTCGGCGCGCGCCCACGAGCAGATGGTCGCGGCGGTCGCGCCGTACATCGACACCAGCATCTCGAAGACGGTGAACGTGCCGGAGGATTATCCGTTCTCCGAGTTCGAGAACCTGTACCTGCACGCCTGGAAGTCCGAGCTGAAGGGGCTCGCGACCTACCGGCCGAACAAGGTGCTGGGCGCGGTGCTGTCGGTGCACAAAACCGAGGATTTCGTCCAGGACGACGTCAACCGCCGCATCACGGTGAAATCCATCCCGGCGCCGGTGCTCGCTTCGCTGCGCTGGCCGGGGCGCCCCGAGCTCGCCGGCGGCAATCCCGCCTGGACCTACATGATCGAGCACCCGCAGTACCGCTTCGCGGTGTTCGTCGGCCACGTCGAGAACGGCATGCCGCATCCGTTCGAGGTGTGGGTGAACGGCAGCGAGCAGCCGCGCGGCCTCGGCGCGCTCGCCAAGTCGCTCTCGATGGACATGCGCGCGAACGACCAGGCCTGGCTCAAGCTCAAGCTCGACACGCTCGCCAAGACGCGCGGCGACGACGCCTTCGACATGCCCTTCCCGCCGCGCGGCGAGAAGAAGCAGATGCCCTCGATCGTCTCGGCCTTCGCGCAGATCGTGCGCTGGCGCGTCGAGCAGCTGCACGCCGGCATGGGCGACGAGCTGTTCAAGCTCGCCTCCGAGGCGGGCTCCTCTCCGGTGATGGACGCGATGTTCGCGCTGAAGGAGCCGAAGACCGGCACCGACGGCACCATCTCCTGGACCGTCGACGTGCACAACGCGCGCACCGGCGATGATTTTGTCCTGGGTTTAAAAGAGATAACCCTCCCCGACGGCGTCACGCGCCCATATTCGGTATGGCTCTCCGGCGAATATCCGCGGCCGCTCGACGGCCTGTGCAAAATGCTCTCTCTTGATATGCGCGTGCTCGACCCGGCGTGGATCGGCATGAAGCTGCGCAAGCTCCTCGAGTTCCCCGAGCCGCTCGGCGACTTCATGGCCTTCGTGCCCGGCAGCCGCAAGCAGCAGACCTTTCCCTCGACGGTCGCGTACCTCGCGCGCCTCATCGTGCACCGCTACGCCATGCTCGGCATCCTCGACGAGGACGGCTTCCCACGCACCCAGATGGGCATCCTCGAGTCGCCTTCGGCCAAAGAGAATCCCGTGATGGCCGGCGCGCCCTGCCCCGAGTGCGGCAACAGCACGCTCATCCGCCGGGACGGCTGCGACTACTGCACTGCCTGCGGCTACGTGGGAATCTGCGGCTGAAGGACTAGGCGCTCCAGGTCAGCACCCACAGCAGCGCGGCGACGGTCTTCGAGTCGGTGATGCGCCCGTCGCGCACCATGGCGATCGCCTCGCCGAACGGCACGATCAGCGTGTCGACGAACTCGCCGGCGTCGAGCTGGGCGGCGCGCTCCTTCTTTAGTTTTTTTGCTAGAAAAATCTCGATCGCCTCGTCGGTATAAGCGATCGCGGTGTGGATCACACCGAGGCGCGTCCACTCGGTCGCCGTATAGCCGGTCTCTTCCAGCAGCTCGCGCTTCGCGGTGTCGAGGTGCGGCTCGTTCGGCTCGAGCTTGCCGGCGGGCACCTCGATGAACTCGCGGCGGTGCGGATAGCGGAACTGGCGCTCGAGCAGCACCGAGCGGTCGTCGAACAGCGGCACCACCGCGACCGCGCCGGGATGGCGGATGTACTCGCGCGCGCCCTGGCTGCCGTCGGGCAGGCGCACGAGGTCGCGGTGCACCTTGAGCAGCTTGCCGTCGAAGACCAGCTCGCCCGAGACGCAGTGCTCCGTCAGATCCTTCACTAGAGGCGTGCGACCGCCAGGGCGCACATCGCCATCAGGCTCTGCGGGATGATGCCGAGCACCAGCAGCAAGAGGCCGTTGGCCGAGAGCACGAGGCGCGCGGCCGGCTGCACGCGCACCGTCATCGCATCGACCGGCTCGTCGAAGTACATGAGCTTGACGACGCGCAGGTAGTAGTACGCGCCCACCAGCGAGAGCAGCACCGCCGCGACCGCGAGCCAGACGTGGTCCGCGGCCACCGCCGCCTGGAACACGGCGAGCTTGGCGTAAAAGCCCGCGGTCGGCGGGATGCCGGCGAGCGAGAACATGATCAGCATCATCAGGAACGCGTACCACGGGTGGCGGCGGTTCAGGCCGCGCATGTCGTCCAGGTTCTCGCACTCGAAGCCGGCGTGCGAGAGATAGAGCAGCATGCCGAAGGCGCCGACCGTCATGATCGCGTAGATGATCATGTAGAAGAGCGAGGCGCTGTAGGCGTCGGTGCGGTTCAGCCAGTTGCCCTGCACCATGCCGGAGAGCAGCCCGAGCAGCATGAAGCCCATGTGCGCGATCGCCGAGTAGGCGAGCATGCGCTTCAGGTTCGATTGCGCGATCGCGGTGATGTTGCCGAGCGCGATCGAAAGGATCGCGAGCAGCGCGAGCATCTGCTGCCAGTCGGGCGCGAGCGCCGGCAGCCCGTTCACCAGCATGCGCACCGCCATCGCGAACGCGGCGATCTTGGGCCCGGAGCTGATCACCAGCGTCACCGGCGTCGGCGCGCCGTGATAGACGTCGGGGATCCACATGTGGAACGGCACCACGCCGAGCTTGAAGGCGAGCCCGGAGACCACGAACACCAGGCCGAACACCAGGAAGCTGCGGTCGGCGGCGCTGCCGGCCTGGCGCGCGACGTGCTGCGCCACCTCGTTGAGGGTCAGCGTGCCGGTGGCGCCGTAGATCATCGACATGCCGTAGAGCAGCAGGCCCGAGGACAGCGCGCCGAGCACGAAGTACTTCATCGCCGCCTCGGTCGACAGCGCCGAGTCGCGATTGAGCGCCACCAGCGCGTACAGGCAGAGCGACATCAGCTCGAGGCCGAGGAACAGCGTGAGGAAGCTCGCCGCGCTGATCATCACCATCATGCCGAGCAGCGAAAAGAGCAGCAGCGTGAAGAACTCGCCGCGCAGCAGTGTCCGGTCCTGGAGGTATTGCCGGGAGTACAGCAGCACCGCGGACACCGCGAGGTAGCACACCAGCTTCAGCAGGTGGCCCATCACGTCGGAGACGAACATGCCGCTGAAGATGAGCTGGCGCGTGCCTTCCGACTCGTAGAGAACATAAATCGTCGACAGGAAGCACAGGAGGACCGTTGCCTGAGCGGCGTAGTAGGTAAGGCGCCGCCGCTCGTCCTTTGAATAGACGTCAATGATCATCACGACGCATGTGCTGATGAGAAGCACCATCTCGGGAAGCGCGCGCAGATGACTGAGGAAATCGGACCAGTTCATGTCAGAGCTTCGGCACGGCGACGTGGCGCAGGAGCTCGTTCACCGAGCCGTGCATCACCTGGGTGAACGGCAGCGGGTAGACGCCCATGAAGAGCACCGCCGCGGCGAGGGCACCGAGCACAAGGAGCTCCCGAATATTGAGATCCTTGAGCTTTGCGACATGCTCATTGGCCACGGCGCCGAAGATGACGCGCTTGTACATCCACAGCGTGTAGGCCGCGCCGAGCACGAGCGTGGTGGCGGCGACGAAGGCGAGCCAGAAGTTGGCCTGCATCGCGCCCATGATCACCAGGAACTCGCCGACGAAGCCGCTGGTCGCCGGCAGGCCCGAGTTGGCCATGGCGAACAGCATCATCAGCGAGGCGAACTTCGGCATGGTGTTCACCACCCCGCCGTAGTCGCCGATCATGCGCGTGTGCATGCGGTCGTAGACCACGCCCACGCAAAGGAACAGCGCCGCCGAGACGAAGCCGTGCGAGATCATCTGGATCAGGCCGCCTTCGACCCCGTAGGCGTTGAAG